>DATIEU010000423.1:0-11424 GCA_035455565.1 Steroidobacteraceae bacterium
GCCCAGGAGATGAGCTTGCCGTCCGCGACCAGCTTGTCGAGGATCGGCCCGTGCACCACCTTGATCAGCGCGTCGGCTTCGGCTTCGCGGTTGATGTCACACTCGTAATACACCGAGAACGCCGCCTTGCCGCGCGGCTGCTCGCTGTTCTTGCCGGAGACGGCGCGCCAGATGTAGTCATCGTGCGAGTTGCAGATCGCACCGAATTCGGTGTTCAGCTTCTTGTTCTTGGCATCGATGGCGTCGCCCACCTTGTCCTGCGCCGCCAGCAGCGCTTCGATAGTCGACGCGCGGTAGTACTGGACCTTCCGCCACTTGCCGCCCGTGTGATGGATCAGGTATCCAAAGCCCGTGACGGTGCCGTCGGCGACGGCGCCTTCCCAGACGGGTTGATCGAGCTGCTGGAAGATTTCATCCGCCCGCTCCTGCTTCGAGGTATCGCAATTGAAGTAGGTCGCGTAGATGAAGCTCTCCGGCCGCTGCTCTTCCTGCGCTTGCGTCAGCGTGCAGATTGCGAGTCCTGCGATCAGCGAAATCATTCTTTTCATTTGACCCCCCATGCCGAGGCCGAAATTGGCCCGGCTCGAAGGGCAGCGAGTATAGGGACAAAGAGAGACTCGCGAGCCTCTTATTTGCCACAGGCGTGTGAAATCGGCGTGAACTCGGCCGAAGACTCCGGGCCGATCTAGGGCTTCGGCTGCGATTCGTTGGTAAACGAACCCGTGACCGGATCTACGCCCGCTTGCTCGAGCGCGCTCATCAACGGCGCAATGTGTTCCGCGTAGCGCTCGGCCCGCGACTCAGCGAGCTGGATCGGATCGCGCACCTGCACGGTGCTGAAGGTGGCGATGGCGCGCTCAGTGCGCTGGAACTGCAGGCACGCGGGCTCCCATTCCAGCCGGCAGGACTCCACCAGCGAACGCGCGGCGCGTTCGAAGTTCTCGACGAAATCTTCGTACTCGACCGTGACCAACCGGTTGCCAAGCGTTTGCTCCCAATGCGCGGCGAGCTCCAGGTAGTGGCCGTAGTAGTGGCCGATGTCTTC
This sequence comes from Steroidobacteraceae bacterium, assembly GCA_035455565.1. Lineage (GTDB taxonomy): Bacteria > Pseudomonadota > Gammaproteobacteria > Steroidobacterales > Steroidobacteraceae > DATBVX01. The sequence continues at coordinate 1,046 of DATIEU010000423.1, forward strand.
GAGTCGATGCGCGAATGCCCAGTGTTTGTTGAACTCCTGGCAGTAGACCGAGAGACACGTCTCGACCGGGTCGCGGTGCACGTGGACGATCGTAGCGTCGGGAAATAGTTGGGCGATCAGGCCGACGGCGTCGAAGTTGAGCGGGTGCTTGTCGGTGATGTGATCCTTGCCCCCGAGGTTTGGCAGCTCACGGAAGTACGCCGCTGACCATTCCTGGAGCATCCCGGCATCCGGCTCGCGCTCCGCCTCATCCAGGGCGAGATACGCACGCAGGATTTGTTGCATCGCTGGGCGCTCACCGCAAGCGAGCACGCGTGTATGGGCGCCGAGAACGCCTTCGATCAGCGTCGTGCCCGAACGCGGCATGCCGACGATGAAGATCGGCCGCGGTGCACTGGACGGGCGGGCGAACTCAGGTAGCGATATCGCCGACAACTGGATGAGCTGCTCGGTGCGCTTATCGGCCTGCGCAGGATCGTACTTGCGCCCTTCGAGGGCATCGCGCTCGAGCGCGAGCTCGTGCGCATACTCGTAGGCTGCAAAGGCCGCGTCGTACGAACCGCGAGCTTCACGCGCCCGCGCAGCGGCGAACGCGGCGGGAATCCGGCGATCGAGATGGATCGCGTGGCGCAGCGCCAGGCTCGTCACCGCCGTGAGGTCCTTGTCCGAGAGCTGACCACGCGCCAGGCGGCTCAGCGTGGTGTACGCGGGCACGCAGTCCGGATCGCGCTCGATGGCGCGGCGCGCATAGGACTCCGCTGCCTCGAAACGTCCCAGGTACATAAGGAGTAGCGCGCGCATCGAGAGCATCTCGGTGTGCTCGGGGCCGAGCGCCTCGGCTTGCTCGAGCGCCCTGGCCGCATCGTCCATGTTGAGCGCATGGAGGGAGAGGCTGGCATAAGCCGCGTAATCCGCCGCGGTCGGCGTGACGAAACGCATCGCGGCAGCGAACGCCGCGGCCGCCTCGGTGTGAAAACCCTGCTCGAACGCCGCGCGCGCCGCCATCCGCCAGGCCGCCGGGTTCGAGGGCTCGAGGCGTGTCCAGGTCGCGGCGGTCTCGCGCAGGCGTTGCCAATCGCGGCGCGCGATGAGGGCTTCGCTACGCAATACGAACATCGCGACGTTGCCGGGCTGTTGCGCGGCGACGGAATCGAGCACCCGCAGCGCCAATTCCGCGCGGCCGCGGCCGATCTCGCTTTGCGCCGCCTTGAGCGCGGGCACCACGTGCCCGGGCTGCAACGAATACGCGCGCAACCAGGCGACCACTGCGCCATCGGTGTCGCCCGTGGCGGAGTGGATGTCGCCCGACTTCTCGAGCGCGCGCACGTTGTTGGGATCGAAGTTCGCGATGACGCGCAATTCACCGAGCGCGCGATCGAAGTTCTTCGTCCGCTCGAAACCCTCGATGAGATTGAGGCGAAACCCCGGCACCTGCGGCTCGAGCTCGACGGCGCGGATGAGACGGGTCATCGCTTCGGTGGTTTCGCCAAGATGCAGGAGTGCGAGTCCGCAGAGACTCACGGCCTCCGCGTCCTGAGGCGCGATGGCCAGTGCCTCGCGATAGCAGGCCAGTGCTTCCTTGACCTGCCCGGCCTGGTGCGCGTTGATGCCGCGCCCGATGGTGTCCCTGAGCTGATTCGTCGTCATCGGAGGGGATTGTAGCGGGAGCGTGAGAACTGTTTTGCTAGAATTGCCCGCCATGTAGAACAGGGCGTTGCAGCGCCCGCCACCGGGACAAGTACCCATGCCCAGGTCCCCGACCCGCGCCGCGGGCCGTCTCCTTGCGCTCGTCGCACTCGGGTGCGTCGCCCACTCCGCCGCGGCCGTCCCGCCGCCCGCCGAGGCATTCGGCGAAGTCCCGAAGATCGCTGCTGTGGAGATCAGCCCGAGCGGCAAGCTCGTGGCATGGGGCGACTACAGCGGCCCGACGCCGCAAGTCGACATCTACGACCTGGAACAGCAGAAGACGCTGCGTGTGCTCGCCATCGATCCGGGCCTGACGCTGCGGAGGATCCTGTGGGCTGACGATGAGACGTTGCTTTTCAACGTCAGCCTCATGACCAGCCAGCCGGCGGCCCCGATGTCGCGCGCGTCCTACGAGATCTACCGCACGCTCGCTGCGGATGTGAGCGGCGGTCCAGCGCGCATTCTCCTGATGGGCGATAGCGATCGCGGCTTTCGCAGCGGCTCGAATCTCATGGCCGTGCGCACCGCGAAGCCCAAGACCGTCGTCATGTGGACGTACGCCGAGGGGCCGAAGGATTCCGGCTGGGTGGCGACGGTGTTCGAGGTCGACACACGCACCGGCAACGGCAAGCAGATCGCGCAGGGCACGCCGCTCACGGCCGATTGGATTGCCGATCGCGCGGGCCGACCGGTGGTGCGCGGCGAGTGGGACCCGCGACATCAAAGCTACACGGTCCTCGCTGAGGTGAGCGGCACGTGGCGCGTGATCCATCGCCAGACCGGACAGGGGGAGCTCGCGCTCAACGGTATCGACGCGGACGGCGCCTCGGTCACGGCGGTTAGTCTCGACCAGGGCCGGGGAAAGCTGATTTCGATCCCGTTCGACGGCTCGGGCGCGAAGGTTCTGCTCGAGGATCCGACGCGCGACGTCCAGGCTGTGACTCTCGATGCGTACACTCGGGCTCCGCTCGGCGCGGTGCTCGGTGGCCCGATCGAAGAGACGCGCTGGCTCGACGCGCGGGCCGATGCGCAACAGAAAGCCGTCACGCAGGCGTTCGCCGGTCATAGCGCGCTCATCGTGTCGCGCTCGGAGAACGGCAAGCGCGTGATCGTCGACGTCGCGAAGCCGGCCGCGCCTGGCACGTACTACCTGGTGGACTTTGCCACCGGCAAGGCCGACATCATCGGCGAGGAATACCCGGCGCTCGCGGACATCAGGCTCGGCGAGGTGCGCACCCTCTCCTACAAGGCACGCGATGGCTACGACATCCCGGCCTACCTGACGCTTCCGCCATCAACCGCCGCGAAAAAGTTGCCGCTGGTCGTGGTGCCGCACAACGGTCCCGAGGCGCGCGATCACGCGACGTTCGACTGGCTGGCCCAATTTCTCGCCTCACGCGGTTATCTCGTGCTGCAACCGCAGTTTCGCGGCTCAACCGGTTTTGGCGAGGCGCATCGACTCGCGGGCCAACGCGGTTGGGGGCGCGTCATGCAGGACGACATCACCGATGGCGTGCAGGCCATCATCGCGCAAGGACTCGCGGATCCTGCACGCGTGTGCATCGTGGGTTCGGGCTACGGCGGCTACGCGGCGCTCGCGGGCGCAGCCTTCACGCCGGAGCTCTATCGCTGCGCCGTGAGCATCAACGGCGTGTCGGACCTGCCTGGGCTCCTCAAAGACGTGGCGGATGAGTCCAGCCCGGATTCGGACGCCTACCAGTACATGCTCGTCAATGTCGGTTCGCCATCCGACCGAAAACTTGCCGAGCGATCGCCAGTGCGCGCCGCCAGCAGCGTGCGCACGCAGGTGATGCTGATGCACGGCAAGAGCGACTCCGTCGTGCCCGTCTCGCAGACGGAAAGAATGGCCAAGGCTCTCGAGAAGGCCGGCAAGCGCTACGGATTCGTCACGCTGCCGGGCGATGACCATTGGCTCTTGCGCAGCGACACCCGCGTGCGGGTGCTCACCGAGCTTGGGATGTTCCTGGAGAACGAACTGTGACCAGTGCCCGCGTGTCTCGAGCGTTGCTCACGCTGGCCGGATTTGTTCTGCTGGCCAGCGGTGCGCACGCCGCGCCGCCTCCGGCCGAAGCTTTCGGCCTGATCCCCCAGGTGACCGACGTCGAGATCAGTCCGAATGGCAAGCTGGCTGCATGGGGCGACAGCAGCGGAGCCACGCAGAAAGTCGTGATCTTCGACCTCGAGAACAATCGTAACGTGCGTGCGTTGGCCATCGAGTCCGGTCTCAAATTGCGTGGCATCAATTGGACGGATGACGAGACGATCCTTTTTGAAGTCAGCCTGGCATACGACTTTGGGCGCCCGCGCGGGCGCTTGCACTACCTCTCCGAAATGTTCCGCACGCTGGCGGCGGACGTGAGCGGCGGCCCCGCACGCACATTGTTGATGGCGGACCAGCGGGGCTTCATAACGGGCTCGGTGCTGCTCGCCGCGCGCACCGCAAAGCCCAAGACCATCACGATGTGGACCCTCGACCGACCCGCCGTGAATTTCCGCGAGGAACTGGGCAGTCGCTTCAAGGGTGACCCCACCGGCATCTGGGTGCCGAGCGTCTTTGAAGTCGACACGCGCACGGGTCTCGGCACGCTGATCGCACAGGGCACGACCGCCACGGAAGACTGGCTCGTCGATCAATCCGGAGCGCCGATCGTGCGCTCCGACTCGGATGGCGGCGTGTACACCGTGCTGGCCAAGGTCGGCAAGGAATGGCGCGAGATTCACCGGCAAGTCGATCAGGGCGACCTCGTGATCTATGGTCTGACCGGCGACGGCACTGCGGTGGTAGCCATCGGCACGATGGGCAAGGATCGCGACACCCTTTGGGCGATTCCGCTCGATGGCTCGGGCGCGAAGGTGCTGCTCGAGAATCAGGAGGCCGAAGCGGAGAGCGTGCGGCTTGACCCCTTCACAGGTGTTCCAATCAACGTGCGGCTCGGCGGCGCGAACGAGGAGACGCGCTGGATCGATGTCCAGGCGGAGACTCGGCATCGCGCCATTTCGCGCGCGTTCCAGGGCAAGCGCACGCGCATCGTTTCGCGTTCGGCGGATGGCTCGCGCGTAATCGTGGAGGTGGACGGCACGAACCTGCCTTCGACTTACTACCTGGTGGATTTCACGGCCAAGAAGGCCGACATCGTCGGCGAGGAGTACCCCGCGCTCGCCGATCAGCCGCTCGGTGAACGGACCGCGATCAGCTACAAGGCACGCGATGGTACGCAGATCCCCGCCTATCTCACGACGCCGCCCAGCGCAAAAGCCGAAAAGCTGCCGCTGGTGGTGCTGCCGCACGGCGGTCCTGAGGCTCGCGACTACCCGCGCTTCGACTGGCTGTCGCAGTTCCTCGCGACGCGCGGCTACCTCGTGCTGCAACCACAGTTTCGCGGCTCGACCGGATTCGGCGAGGAGTTTCGCCTCGCCGGATACGGTGAATGGGGCGGACTGATGCAGGACGATGTCACCGATGGCGTGAAGTGGCTCATCGAGCAGGGACAAGCGGATGCGAGCCGGGTGTGCATCGTCGGCGCGAGCTACGGCGGCTTCGCCGCACTCGCCGGTGCCGCGCTCACGCCCGAGCTCTATCGGTGCGCTGCGAGCATCAACGGCGTCACAGACCTCCCTTCCTTTATCAAGTACATCGCGACCAGGTCGGGCAGCGAGTCCGAGCGCTACCGATACGTCATCGAGAGCATCGGCCCGCCGACCTCGGACAAGGTCGAGAAGCGCTCACCGGCTCGCATCGCGGACCGCATCCGTGCGCCGATCCTGCTGATTCATGGGGAGGACGACACGAACGTGCCAATCGAGCAGGCGGAACGGATGCAGAAGGCGCTCAAGAAGCTCGACAAGCCGTATGCGCTCGTGAAGCTCCCGGACGAGGACCACTGGCTGTCGCGCGGCGAAACGCGGCTCCGCGTGCTGAAGGAGCTCGAGACCTTTCTCGGCGCGAACCTCTGACGCGCTACGCGTCGAGCTGCGCGAGCATGCGCTTCAGGGCGAAGTGCCGGTAACTGTCGAGGGCAAGCGCGCGCAGCTCATCCGCGTCGCAGCGGCGCGTGACGTCGAGCGCGATCCAGCCGTTGTGACCCATGTACGGCGGGATCTCAAAACGTGGATCGGCGGTGAGCAATCCCTGGCGATCGACACCCACCCAGAAGGCCGCGCGCACTTTCTGGTCGTAGCCATAGGCCTGCGCGAACACTTTCTTTCCGGCCCGCCACACGGGTGAGCCGAATTGCTTGTCCTCGGACGTTTCAGGGAACGACTGACAGATCTTGCGCAGGGTCTTGAGCACCTGTTTTGCGCGCGCCGACTGCATCGGATCGAATTCTTCTGCCTTCATTCTTGCCTTGGGCGGCGTGATCTCGATGGTCTTGCCGATGCGGGCGCTGAGCGCGGATGGCGCCACCTTCTCGTAGGCCTCACGCGTGAGCTGCGCAACGCGCTTCCACGAAATGCCCTGGTCGAGATTCACGCCGAGCCAGCCGCGCGGGCCCACGTACGGCGGCACGAAGTAGTGTTTCGGCTCAGCGCGCACGTAGTGCGCCTGCGCGCCGTCGGGTGCGTTCAGCCACAAGGCGATGCGGCCGTCGCCGTGGTGATTCACCACGTAGGTGGCGAAGATCTTGCCCTTGCGCACGCGGAAGTTGGGCGAGCCGTGCGATACGAATTCTTCGGTCTCGGGAAAGGAGAGACAGACCTCGCGGACCGCCTGGCTGATGTCCTTGGTCATTCTTTAATCAATTTGTCTGTTTGCGCCGAAAAAGACTCAGTCAAGTCCACTTCGCAGGCACTTATTCACAGCTAACCCACCAATCTGGTGGACAACTTACGGCGCGGGGAACGGATGGCGTGCGCTAGCGGCGCCCGCGCTTGCCCAGAGACTTCGATCTCTTTCGCAGCGCCGAACGCCTGGCCTTGCGCTTGACAGCACGAACTTCGCCGCGACTCATGCGCTTGCGCATGACACGCCATTTCCGTCGGGCGCTCGCCGCCTTCTTGCGCGCGCGCCTGGCTTCCTTGCGCGCCTCCTTGTACAGGGCACGTGCGCGTTGCAGCGCCTCGCGGGTGAGTCGCTCGCGTTGCCGCATGACCTCGAGTCGAAAACGGGCTTGCTCCGCCTCGGCGGAGATGGCGGCGTCGTCATCGCGACGGGAGCGGCGTTCGGCAGGGCTCATGTAAGGACCTGGCTAGGGCGCTGGGTGCGGAGTCTCACACACGACGACACAGAATGTCACCGCGGCGGGTGGGTGGCCTTTTCCGTAACCGAGCAATCGTGTGCAAAAATAGGTCGGGACTGGCCAGGGGAGACGACCATGGCGAAGGCACGGAAGAAGGCAACGAAAAGGAGCGCTACAAAGAGCAAGGTATCAGGCCGGAAGGTGACGGGCCCCGTCGTCGAGTTCAATCACGCGATGATCTATACCGCGCGCTTCCCGGAAGCGCTGCAGTTCTACAGCGACGTACTCGGCTTCGAGGTCGTAGACAGCTATCCCGGCGTATACGCCCGGCTCAAGAGCCCGATGGGCGGCACAACCATGGCGCTTCACGTGATGGATCCGGGGCAGCAAATGGACGCGAGAACGGAGGGCGTGCGGCTCTATTTCGAAGTGAAGGCGCTCGATGCGCTGTGCGCCGCGCTCGAGAAGAAAGGAGTCAAGTTCGATCAGTTGCCGAAAGACATGCCCTGGGGCTGGCGTCACGCCTACCTGCACGATCCGGACGGCCACGAGGTGAGCTTGTACTGGGCCGGCAAGGCGCGCTTCGGCAAGACCGTGATGCGACGCGAGTGAGAAAATTCACATGCTCGAGCTGAGACCGAACTGCGAGTGCTGCGATCGCGACCTGCCGCCCGACTCTCGCGAGGCGATGATCTGCACCTTCGAGTGCACGTTCTGCCGCGACTGTGTCGAGACGCGCCTGCATCGCAAATGCCCGAATTGCGGCGGTGACCTGCAGCCGCGGCCGCACCGTCCGGACCGGCTGCTGGCGAAATATCCGCCATCGACCAAGCGGGTGCACGCCAAGTCCCCCTGCCCGCCCGCGTCGTAATTCATGAACTTCTCCCTACGACCTGCGCGCAAGAGCGACTGCCGTCGCATCGCGGAGCTCTATCGCATCTCGTCCGACGGCGTCGCGGACTACATCTGGACCAGGCTCGCGAGTCCGGGCGAAGACATCCTCGAAGTCGGCCGACGGCGCTACGAGCGCGAGGGCACGCTTTTCAGCTACCAGAACTGCAAGCTGGTCGATCGCAACGGCGAGATCCTCGGGATGCTCGTGGCGTTTCCGATGAAGGTCGATCCGGAATACGTCGAAACCGATCCCGTGCTCGTGCCTTACAGCCTCCTCGAAGAGGACGAGAGCTACTACGTCTGCGGCATGGCAATCGAGGCGGCGCACCGCGGCCAGGGCATCGGCACGCAGCTACTCGCCGAAGCGGAACGAAGCGCGCGGGCATTCGGCTTCAGCAAGCTGAGCCTCATCGTTTTCGAGCAGAATGCGGGGGCGCAGCGCCTTTACGAGCGAGCGGGCTATCACGAGAAACTGAGGCACGCTGTGGTGCCGCACCCGCTGATCCATTACACCGGCGATGCGCTGCTCATGGTCAAGCACCTCGAGGCGCCGCGATGAAGAGAATCTGCGTGTTTGCGGGCTCCAGTCGCGGTGCGCGAGAACAATATGCGCTGGCTGCACAACAGCTCGCACGCGAACTCGTGGCGCAGGGCTACGAAGTGGTTTACGGCGGCGGCAAGGTCGGCATGATGGGCGTGCTGGCGGATGCGGCCCTCGGGGCCGGCGGCAAAGTCATCGGCGTGATCCCCAAGGCGCTGCTCGCCAAGGAGATCGCGCACGGCGGTCTCACGGAATTGCGGGTGGTCGGCTCGATGCACGAGCGCAAGGCGATGATGGCGGAGCTCTCGCTCGGCTTCATCGCGCTCCCCGGCGGCCTGGGCACCATGGAAGAATTTTTCGAAGTGCTCACCTGGGCGCAGCTCGGCCTGCATGCGAAACCCTGCGGCCTCCTGAATGTGAGCGGTTATTTCGACTCGCTGCTCGCGTTTCTCGATTCGACGGTGAGCGAGCGTTTCGTGAAGAGTGAGCACCGCGCGCTGGTGATCACCTCCACCTCGCCCACGGAGTTGCTCGAGCGGCTGGCCGCCCATCGCCCGCTCCAGGTCCAAAAGTGGATCGATCGGGCGTCCTCCTAGGGCATCGCTATGAAGAGAGCTGTGCTGCTTGCGATCTGGACCGCCGCGATGCTCGCGGTGGGTTTCATCGCGGGCATCTATACCCTGCCCATCCTCACGGCGCCCAAGCCACGCCCGGCAGCTGAGGTCGACTCGCTGGCTAAAACCGCGATGTTCCGGGGGGAGTTTCGCCGGGATCTCAAGGGCAGCGACGCGTTCCACTGGGGCGAAGGCACGGTGTCGATCAGTCCGCGCACGGTCTCTCTGATCGGCAAGATCGCCCCTGGACCCGACTACAAGCTCTATCTCGCGCCCGAGTTCGTCGAGACGGAGGAAGACTTCGAGCGTGTCAGGCCGCAGGCGGTTCGTCTGGGTGATGTCAACAGCTTCGAGAACTTCGTGGTCGATGTGCCTCCAACCGTGGACGTGGCGCAGTTCACTACGGTGATTGTGTGGTGTGAGGCCTTCTCCCAGTTCATCAGCGCAGCCGAATATCGCCAGACCGATGGACCTGCGATCGCGAGCGCGCCCGCGAACAATGCGTTCCTGGTGGTGTATCGCCCCGGCCCCACGTTCAAGGTCGGCAAGCCCTTCAAGGAGCAGGACCTGAAAGCGCATGGTCAATACATGCTCGACCTCTATGCACACGGTGTGCTGCTTTCGGGCGGTGGCTTTGCCGACGATAGCGGGGGCGCCTGGGTGGCGAGCGCGGCGGATCTCACGGCCGCGCAGGCCTTGGTGGAAGACGACCCGGCCGTACGGACCGGCGTGTTCCTTTATGACCTGCATCCGTGGCGGATGGTGGATTGGGAAAAGCGGCTGAGCAAAGCGCGGGAGGCAACCAGGGATGCCCAACCCTGACACTATCGATCTGCGTTCGGACACCGTGACGCGACCGTCGGAGGCGATGCGCGCCGCGATCGCTGCGGCGCCCGTCGGCGACGATCAGTTCGGCGAGGATCCGACCGTCAATCTGCTCCAGGAGCGCATCGCGTCGCTCCTCGGCAAGGAAGCCGCGCTGTGGCTGCCCACCGGGACGATGGCGAACCACGTTGCGCTCCGCTTGCTGACGCGGCCGGGGGACGACGTGATCGTGAGCCGCGGGAGCCACGCGGTGCTGCACGAGACCGGCGGCTCGGCGGCGAATGCTGGCGTGCAGTTCACCGATGTCGGTGAGGGCGGCCTCTTCACCGCTCAGGACTTCCTCGCCGCGCGCAAGCCGCGCGGCCACATCATCTACCCGCCGACGACGCTCGTAGAGATCGAGAACACGCACAATCGCGCGGGTGGCGTGATCTTTCCGCAGCAGGACGCCGAGAAGATCTGTCGCGCCGCACGCGAACACGACATCGCCACCTATCTCGACGGCGCGCGCTTATGGAACGCGGCAGTCGCGACGGGCCAGACGCCGGCGTCACTCGCGGCGCCCTTCGACCTGGTTTCGGTGGCGTTGTCGAAAGGCCTGGGCGCGCCGGGCGGCTCGCT
>DATIEU010000424.1:0-4479 GCA_035455565.1 Steroidobacteraceae bacterium
CTGGTTGCGCAACCCCATGAGCGCGGCGGGCCCCCTCGACAGCTGGTTCCACGAACGCGAGTCGGCGTGGCTGTATCGCCGCGTCGCCGCCTGCGAACCCGATCCCCGCCGCCAGGCCTTGTTCGAATCGCTGGCCGCCGCCGCGGAACGCCAGGCTGAGCGCTGGGAACGGGGCATAACCTCGGTACCGCCTTTTTCACCCACGGTGCGGGCGCGCATCGTCGCCTCGTTGTTGCGACTCGTTGGTCCGCGATCGCTCAAGTCCGCGCTCGCAGCCATGAAGCTGCGTGGATTGTCGGTGTACGACGTCGCCACCCTGCCCGGTCATGAAATGCCGACTTCGGTGGAGCAGATCGGTCTCCGGCACAAGAGCGTGTCGGGCGGCAATCTGCGCGCCGCGGTGTTCGGTGTGAACGACGGCCTGGTTTCGAACACCAGCCTGATCCTGGGCGTCGCGGGTGCCGGTGCGGGCGTCGACTTCATTCTCACCGGCGGCGTCGCAGGGCTTCTCGCCGGCGCGCTTTCGATGGCCGCGGGCGAGTACGTCTCGGTACGCTCGCAACGCGAGATGTACGAGTACCAGATCGGGCTCGAACGTGCGGAGCTCGACGAGTATCCGGAAGAGGAAGCCGAAGAGCTGGCCCTGATCTACAACGCGCGTGGCCTGCCGCTCGAACGCGCCCGCGAATTGAGCCAGCAACTGATCGCGCACCCCGCGAACGCGCTCGAAGCGCTGGCGCGCGAGGAGCTCGGCCTCAACCCCGCCGATCTCGGCTCGCCATGGGGCGCGGCGGTCTCGTCCTTCGTTGCATTTGCGCTGGGGGCTGCACTGCCGCTGCTGCCACTGCTCCTGCGAGTGAGCCCGGAGTGGGCGCTGGCCGCGGTCGCGATCGTCAGCGGTTGCGCGCTTTTTGCGATCGGTCTGGCAATCAGCTTGTTCACCGGACGCAGCGCGTGGCGCAGCGGCTTGCGGATGCTCGCGATCGGCGCCGGTGCCGGGCTCGCCACCTGGCTGATCGGGCGGCTGCTCGGGGTGGCGATCGCGTGAGTCAGTTGGGGAGCTTGCGCATCTCGCGGTGCGAAATCTTGAGCGCGCGCTTTTCGTCCTTGAGGAGACGCTTGCGCAACGCGGTGTGCAGCGGCGCATCCAATGCCGTGCGATGCCGCGAAACCCACTTGCGCGCGTCGCGTCCGTCAAGATAACGACCCACGGCCTGTTGCGTGGCGCGCGCCGGTGCCGCCAGGCGCTCGGCATCGAGCCCGAGCTGCTTGCCGAGCACTTCGGTCACGTAACGGCTCGCTTTGGCCTGGATGCGCAGGCGATGCAGCGTCCGCGCGCGGCCGTTGACCCGTTGCCGGCTCCTCGCGAGCGCCTGCACGGATTCGAGCAGCATGGCGCGCGCGAGCACGCGGCTGTCGCCGAGCTGCTCCAGCTGGCTGCGCAACTCCCGCGACGCTTCATCGAGGCGCTCCATGCGCTCCTCCCAGGTGAGCGAGCGCGCGTGCCGGCGCAACTCCTGGCGCGCCGCTTCGCGCTCCTGGTCGAGAATGCGTGCGAGCTCCCGGTGCGCGCTCGGCATGTCGCCCTTGAGATCGTCCGCGGCATCGAGCAACTCCTCGCGCATCACGTCGGCTTCGCGCACCGGCCCGAGCTCGTGCGCCAGCGCGCGCAAATCGCGCAGGTATCGTTGTACGGCTGGCCGCCCACGCAGCCCCGTAACGGCGTGGGTGAGCGAACGGAGACGGCGCGCTGCGACACGCACGCGATGCACGCCGGCCGGCGAAGGATGGCGCGCGACGCGACCGGCTTCGTGGCGCAGGTCACGGTGCAAACGCTTGAACAGTCGGACGACTGTGGACGTTCGGGCCATTTACGAGTCCGTCTGAGTCGTTAGTTCTTGGTGCGGCGTCCGGCTGCGCCCGGGTGCTGTTCCAGGCGATGCCGGAGTTCTGCGCGCGGGTCGAAGTTTAGCTCACTGCGCATCTGTTCGTAGAGAGCACGCGCCGCCGGCGTGTCGGCCGGCCTTATGACAATTTCGAGCTCGACCAGTTGGTCGCCCGGCTCCTTGCCCGGCAGCCCGCGGCCCTTGAGGCGCAGGCGCTGTCCGGTACGCGCGCCTTTCGGGATCGTCATTTGCACCGCGCCATCGGGTGTGGGCACTTCGACTTGTGCGCCGAGCGCGGCCTCCCAGGGCGTCACGGGCAATGTCAACACTACGTTGCGGCCCTCGAGCCGATAGACCGGATGTGGTCGAATGTGAACTTCCAGATAAAGATCGCCCGCTGCGCCGCCACGATCGCCGGGCTCGCCCTGCCCGCGCAAACGGATCTGCTGGCCGTCGGTCACACCGGTCGGGATCGTCACGCGGATCTCGCGCTCGTTCACGGCAATCTCGCCAGTCGAAGTCACTTCCGGCTGCTGCAGGCGCAGCATGCGTGTGCCGCCGTGATAGGCCTCTTCCAGCTCGATCTCGATGCGCGCATGGCGATCCTCGCCGTGCCGCGCCCGCCGGGTGCGGGCACCACCGAACTGTCCGCCCATGCCGCCGAACTGCCCGCGCGCGCTGCCGCCGAACAGGCTCGAGAAAAAGTCGCTGAAGTCCGCCGGCTGCTCGCCGGCGCCGCCGAATGAGAACTGGAAGCGCTCGCCCCAGTCGGGCGGCGGCCGGAACTGCTCGCCCGCACGCCAGTTCTGTCCGAGCTGATCGTAGGCGGCGCGCTTCTTCGGATCGTGCAGCACCTCGTAGGCTTCCTGCACTTCCTTGAACTTCTCCTCGGCGTTCTTCTCCTTGCTCACGTCGGGGTGATACTTGCGCGCGAGCTTGCGATAGGTGCGCTTGATCTCCTCCGCGCTCGCATCGCGACCGACACCCAGTACCTTGTAATAGTCCTTGTATTCCACCACCCGCTCCGGGGCGCCAAAATCGCATTTCGGACCGCTTCACCGCAAGGCTTGAAAATTCACGCGCCGCCACCATCGTGCGCCGGCAAGCCGTGCTTGCTACTATTCACGCGTCCGAGCCCACCGACAGACGGTCGAGAACCGAATTCCGGCGGTACCGTCTGAAGGCAATCCCAGCCCACCTCATCGACAGGTGCAAGTTCATGAAGCGCATCTTTTTGTTCCTCGTCACCAACCTCGCAGTGCTGGTCCTGCTGACGGTCGTCGTCCAGGTGCTGGGCCTCGATCGCTACCTGCAGGGCACCGGCATGAACCTGGGCGGCCTGCTCGCCTTTGCCGCGGTGTTCGGCTTCGGTGGCGCGCTGATTTCGCTCGCGATGTCCAAGTGGACCGCGAAGCGGCTGATGCGCGTGCAGGTCATTTCGCAACCGCGCAGTTCGGCCGAGAGCTGGCTCGTCAATACCGTCAAGCAGCACGCCGATCGCGCCGGCATCGGCATGCCGGAAGTGGGCATATTCGACACGCCCGAGATGAATGCCTTCGCCACCAGCGCGCGTCGTGACCACGCCTTGGTTGCCGTCAGCACCGGGCTCCTCAACGGCATGTCGCAGTCCGAGGCCGAGGCCGTTATCGGGCATGAGGTGTCGCACGTCGCGAACGGCGACATGGTGACGCTCGCGCTGCTCCAGGGCGTGGTAAACACGTTCGTCATCTTCCTGGCGCGGGTCATCGGCAACTTCGTCGATCGCGCGGTGCTCAAGAATGAAAACGGCCGCGGTCTCGCCTACTTCGCCACGGTCATTGTCGCGGAAATCGTGCTCGGTCTCTTTGCCAGCATGATCGTGATGTGGTTCTCGCGGCGCCGTGAATACCGCGCCGACGCAGGTGGCGCGCACCTCGCGGGCACCTCCAGCATGATCGGCGCGCTCGAAGTGTTGCGCGCCGAAGTGCAGCGGCGTCAGCCGCAGGGACTGCCCGAGCAGATGCGCGCTTTCGGCATCAGCGCGGGCGTGCCGAAGGGCTTCATGCGGCTCTTCCTGAGCCATCCGCCGCTCGAAGAGCGCATCGCCGCGCTCAAGGCCAACCCGCCACCCTGAGGCAACCTGACGATGGAGGCTGAAGTGGGAGGAGCCTCCCCCGGACTGCAGGCGCGCCTGGCGCACTTTATCGAGCAGCCGCGCGTCCAGAATACGATCATCGCGGTCATTCTCCTCAACGCGATAACGCTCGGGCTCGAGACGTCACCGCGCGTGGTCGAGGCGACCGGCCCATGGCTCGAAGTGTTGGATCATGTGATCCTCGGGATCTTCGTGGTCGAGCTCGCGATCAAGCTGATCGCGTACGGCGCGCGGTTTTTCCTCAGCGCCTGGAATATCTTCGATCTTCTCATCGTCAGCATTTCGCTGATGCCGAGCAGCGGGCCGTTTACTGTGCTGCGTGCCTTGCGCGTACTGCGGCTGTTCCGCCTGCTGTCCGTCGTGCCGCGCATGCGTCTCGTGATCGAATCGCTGGTGCAGGCGATCCCCGGCCTTGGCTCGATCGCGCTGCTCCTGCTGCTCTTCTTCTACGTGTTCGCC
>DATIEU010000425.1:0-5798 GCA_035455565.1 Steroidobacteraceae bacterium
GAGGCGCGCTGTGTCGAGCCGCACCCCTGCCGATATCGCACATGCCCGCACGCCCGAGGCCGCGTTCTACATTCACGCGGACCAGCTCGAGCGCGAGCTGAGAGAGGTCATCGGCCGATCCTGGCAACTTGCCGGCCACGCTGAACAGCTCGCAGAAGCGGGCGATTTCTTCACGACCGAAGTTTGCGGCGAGCCGTTGCTCCTGCTGAACGACGCGGGAACGCTGCGCGCATTCTTCAACGTATGTCGCCATCGCGCCGGACCGGTTGCTACGGGTTGCGGTCGCCAGCGGCTGTTCGCGTGCCGCTATCATGGCTGGACCTACGATCTGCATGGGCAGCTGGTGCGTGCGCCGGAGATGGAGGGTGCCGCCTTCGATCCGGCGCAGATCCGCCTCGAGCCCGTGCGCCTCGAGCGCTGGGGACCGCTCCTTTTCGTGACGCTCGACCGTGACCTGCCGCCGGTGTCGGAGTTTTTCCCCGGTCTCGTTGAGGACTGCACGTCCTTCGGGGTCGAGCGGATGCGCCATGGCGTGAGCCGCGTGTATCCCGTCAATGCCAACTGGAAGGTGTACGTCGATAACTTTCTCGAGGGCTACCACATTCCGCTGGTGCACCCGGGGCTCAATCGCGAGATCGACTACCGCAGCTACGGCACCGAGCTGCGCGCGCGCCACGTGGTGCAATCCGCCGCAGTGCGCGAGGCGGGCACGGCGCATTTCCGTACGCAGCCCGGTGAACCGCCCGCGAGCTATCTCTGGCTCTATCCCAACATGATGCTGAATTTCTACCAGGGGCAGCTGCAGACCAATCTCGTGATCCCACGCGGCGTCGATCGATGCGATGTGCTGTTCGACTGGTACGCACCCGAAAGTCTGTCGGAACTGCGCTGGCGCGAGCTCGTGCGCTTCGGTGACGAGATCCAGGCAGAGGATGCGGCGATCTGCGAACGCGTCCAGCACAACCTGCGCTCGCGGGCTTACCGGCCGGGCCCGTATTCGCCGCTGCGCGAAGCAGGCGTGTACCACTTTCACGGCTTGATGCGTGGGGCGCTCAAATAGGAAGGGCCCGCCGCGTGGCCCTATAATGCGCGCTCCCCGATTGCCAGGTCCGCAAAGGCTCATGAACGTCGTTCGATCGCGCATACTCGCGCTGCTCGCCTGCGGGGCACTGGTTTCCTGTCAGCAGTCCGCGTCCACCACGGACAGCGGCCGCGCGGATCTCGAGGCGCGCCTCAAGAGCGCGGAGGCGCAGGTCGCTGCGCTCAGCGAGCGCGTCGAGGCCTTGACGCCGGAACTTGCCGTTCTCATGGCGCAGGTGCAGATCCAGCACGCCAAGCTCTATTACGCGGGTCATGCCCGCAATTGGGAGCTCGCGGCCTACTCGCTGCACGAGATCAACGAGGCCTTGCAGGCCGTGCAGGTGTTCAACGACCAGTTCGAGGATTTTCCGACGCCCCTGAGCGAAGTCGTGCCGTCACTCGTCGGTCCGCCGCTCGGCGAGATCCACGGCGCGATCCGTGCGCAGGACGGCGCGCGCTTCGACGCCGCCTTCAAGTCGCTGACCGCAGCCTGCAACTCGTGTCATGCGATGCTCAAGCACAGCTTCATCCGGGTCCGCGAACCGAGCGCGGGCGAATTCACCAACCAGTCTTTCGCGCCACCATGAGCACGGTCATCGATTGCGACGTCGTCATCGTGGGCGCGGGCCCGTGCGGCCTGTTCCAGGTCTTCGAGCTGGGCCTTCTCGGCATCTCCGCGCACGTGGTCGATTCGCTGGCGCACCCCGGTGGCCAGTGCACGGAACTCTATCCGGATAAGCCCATCTACGACATTCCGGCGCTGCCGGTCTGCGGGGCGCAAGAGCTCATCGATCGCCTCATGCAACAGATCAAGCCGTTCAACGCGACGTTCCATCTCGGCCAGGAAGTGACCGAGGTGCAACGCCAGCCCGAGCAGCGCTTCCGCGTGACGACCGCGTTGGGAACGACGTTCAACACCCGCACGATCGTGATCGCGGGCGGGGTGGGCTCGTTCCAGCCGCGACGGCTGGGGCTCGAGGGCGCCGAGGCTTTCGAGGGCGCGCGTATTCACTATCGCATCAAGAACGCCGCGAGCTTCCACGGCCAGGATCTCGTCATCTTCGGCGGCGGCGATTCGGCGCTCGACTGGACGCTCGACCTGTGCGGCAAGGCGCGCAGTGTCGTGCTCGTGCACCGCCGGGCGGAATTTCGCGCCGCGCCCGCGTCCGTCGCGCGCATGCGGCAACTCGTGAGCGATGGGCGCATGCGCTACATCGAAGGGATTGCGGAGAAGCTGCATGTCGCAGACGGCAAGCTCGCGGGCGTTGTCGTCGCCGGCACCGATGGCGTGCAGCACGAGCTTGCGGCCGATCACCTGCTCGCTTTCTTCGGACTGCACCCCAAGCTCGGGCCCATCGCTGAGTGGGGCCTGGAACTCGACAAGCGCACGATTCGCGTGGACACCGAGAAGTTCGAAACGAGCATCGCGGGCATTTTTGCCATCGGCGATATCAACAGCTACCCGGGCAAGAAGAAGCTCATCCTGAGCGGCTTCCACGAGGCGGCGCTCGCGGCTTTCGGCATCCAGCACCACCTCTTTCCGGAGAAGAAACAGTTTCTGCAATACACCACGACCAGTCCGATCATGCACAAGCGGCTGGGCGTCACCGGTTCAATGTAGGAGAACAGTCATGATGAAGAAGCTGATCGTTGCCCTGGGGTTGCTGTTTGCCGCGAACGCGGCGTTCGCGGCCAAGAACTGCACGCTGAGCATCGAGGGTAATGACCTCATGAAGTTCAATGTCACCGAGCTCAAGGTGCCCGCGGATTGCACCGACGTCGAGGTCGTGCTCAAGCACGTGGGCAAGCTGCCGAAGGCAGCCATGGGTCACAACTGGGTGCTCACCAAGACGGCGGACATGCAGGCGGTGGCGAATGCAGGCGTGAGCGCCGGCCTGGATAAGGAGTATCTGCCGGCTGGCGACAAGCGCGTCGTCGCTCACACCAAGGTCATTGGCGGCGGCGAGTCGACCTCGGTCAAGTTCAAGACGTCGCAGCTCACGAAAGGTGGCGATTACACCTTCTTCTGTTCGTTCCCGGGACACTCCGCGTTGATGAAGGGCAAGCTCGTCTACTGAGCGCCTTTCGCTCAACGGTGGGCTGAGCGGGCTGGAAGCGCGGGCGCGTGGTGCACAAGGGCTTCGAGAACATCGTCGACATCCGCGATCACCGCGAGTGACGTGGGCCAGCGTCCGGCGCCTTTGCCCGCGAGGCGCCGCGTTCCCTCTGTTGTGGCAATCTCCACGCGATTCTCCTCGCGGTGAGCGCCCGCGAGGTAGTCGCTTGCCGGAAGCGCTTCCGGACGAACCTGGGCACGAATCAGGCCGCGCACGTTCGCACACGTCGCCACGAGCCGAATGCGTTGTCCACGGCCGCGTGCGGCACGCACCGTCTCGGGCGTGAGTTGTTCGATACCCGTGCAACTGATGTGCCGCGGATCAGGGGCACTGCCGAATGCTGCGCGCGCGATCAGGCTGAGCTTTTGCGCGGCATCCGCTCCCGAAAGATCGACGCTCGGGTCCGCCTCCGCAAAGCCCGAGCGCTGCGCGTGCGCGACGGCAGCGGCGAGGGTCGTTCCCTGCGCCAGTTCGTCGAGCACGAAGTTGCACGTGCCGTTGATGACCGCGCGCACGCGCTCGATGGTTTGCTCCGCCGCGAGCCGTGCCACGGTCTCGAGCACGGGCAGTGAACCGCCCACTGCCGCGGAAAACCGCAAGCGCGGCTGCGGCGCGCGTGCGTAGCGCTCGAATGTATCCCAGCGCGTCGCAAGCAGCGCCTTGTTTGCCGTAACCACCGTGCGTCCCCGCAACAGTGCCGCGTGCACGATATCCCCCGCAGGCTCGATGCCACCGATGAGTTCAATCACGAGATCGGCGGGCTCATTGATCGCAACCCAGAGGTGGGTTGCCAGCCGCTCGACAGGCACTCCGTCGTCGCGATGCTTGGCGAGGTCACGTACCACGATGCGGCGCACGTCGAAGAGCTCGGGGTGTGCGCACAGATGTCGATACACACCGAGTCCGACCGTGCCGAGTCCGAGCAGCACGATCTGCAACGGCGCCGCAGACACCGGTGTTCCGAGGCTGTCGCTTTGCGGTGGATCGCGCGACAGTGCGAGTTGCAATGACTCAGCGCCGCTCGTGCTGTCGCCGGCGAGCCCGAACGGAATTCCGGCCTGTTCGAACGCAAACCCAAGCCAGCCCACCGCTTGTTCGCGACGGGCACCACACACTCGCACAGTGACCCGACGCCCGCATCGCAAGTGGCGGTAGACCTTGCGCACCGCTTGCGCGATCGCAGCAGGTGAATTGAGCAGCGCGCTGTCGAAAGACAAGATGTCGAACGCGGACATGAGGCACCTCCGTAAGCCAAAGGCGCCGCGAGGAGCTTGCGGGAGCGAAGAGCCGGTGTCGGCTCGAGCGGGGACAAAAAAACCCGCTCAAGCCAAAGCTCAAGCAGGTCGTGCTTCGCTTTAGCTGTATTTCTAAGGCGCCCGCAAGCTGAATCTCAAATCGGCGCGAGGCGGAAGACTAATGAGGTGGTTGGGGGCTGTCAAGGTAAACTCCGCGCATGGATCGCCGCCTGGCCGACCTGCTGAAGCTGCTGGAGCTCGAGCGCATCGAGATCAATCTGTTCCGCGGCGAGAGCCGCGATATCGGTGCGCCGCAGGTGTTCGGTGGCCAGGTGCTCGGTCAGGCATTGATGGCCGCGTACGCCACCGTGCAGGACCGCATCGTGCATTCGTTGCACGCCTACTTCCTGCGGCCGGGCGACTTCAACGCGCCGATCGTCTATGACGTCGACCGCGCGCGGGACGGAACGAGCTTCACCAGCCGGCGCGTGATTGCGATCCAGCACGG
This sequence comes from Steroidobacteraceae bacterium, assembly GCA_035455565.1. GTDB lineage: Bacteria > Pseudomonadota > Gammaproteobacteria > Steroidobacterales > Steroidobacteraceae > DATBVX01. The sequence continues at coordinate 4,941 of DATIEU010000425.1, forward strand.
CGAGCAGATCTTCAACATGGCGGCCTCGTTTCAGGTGCCGCAGGAAGGTCTCGAGCACCAGATCGCCATGCCGCAGGTGCCCCCGCCCGAAGAGCTCAAGGACTTCGACACCTATCGCCGCGAGATCCTGCCGCGCGTGCCGGAAAAACTGCGCGGCATACTGGCGCACGAGCGGCCCTTCGAATTTCGGCCCGTGCACCTGCCCGACTATTTCAATCCCGAGAAACTCGAGCCGACCAAGCACGTGTGGTTCCGGGCGGTGGATCGGGTGCACGCCAACCAGGCGTTACACCGCTGCCTGCTCGCGTACGTATCCGACTACCATCTGCTGGACGCCGCGATGTTGCCGCACGGCGTCTCGTGGCTGCGCGATAACGTGCGCCTGGCGAGCATCGACCACGCGATGTGGTTTCATCGCGATGTGAAAGTCGATGACTGGTTGCTCTATGCGATCGACAGCCCTAGTGCCTCGGGCGCACGAGGTCTCGCTCGCGGCAGCATCTTTGCGCGCGACGGCACACTGGTCGCGAGCACCGGCCAGGAAGGCCTGATCCGCGTGTTGCCGCCGGGCGTCTGAGCAGACCATGTGGCGCGCATTGCTGTTCTTTGCCCTGGCACTCGGCGTCGTGCTCGGCGGATTGTTTCTCCTGCGCCGCACCGCCAATACGCCAACACCAAAGCTGCCGCGCGACCCGCAGCCGCGCAACGAAGACCAGGACAGGGATAAGGACGAGGACGAGAACGGCTGGTGAGTCGGCCCGAGTGCGCCGGTCAGCGCAGCGAAAGATCCATGCGCACCAGCCCGCCGTCGCTGGTTGCGGGCTCGCCGGTGATCACGAACACGCGCGCCGGCTCGAT
>DATIEU010000426.1:0-8161 GCA_035455565.1 Steroidobacteraceae bacterium
ACGTGTGCTGATAGTCGAGCGAGATCGCCTCGAAGATCAGGCTCTCGAGCGTCGGGCTGTCGGCGCGCGTGATGGACTCGGTGCACCCGGTGCACTCCTGGAAGGGAAGCCAGATGACCGACGGTCGCCTGGCCTTGGCGAGCGCCGCCGCGATCTCCTGCCCCATGGCGGGGGGCAGCGCCATCCACGAGGCGGCCGCAGCACCGAACTTCAGAAGGGCGCGGCGCGAAACCCCGCGACCTCGCAAGTAGTCGCCCACCAGAACATCGCGCATGACTTCCCCCTTTCCTGGGCCGGCCGGTCAAACTTCTAACACGCTGGCCGTGCCCTACCCATCCGTACTTTGCGCAGCCGCGCGCCGCGGCGCGGCCGGCTCGCGCATCAGCTGGACCTCGCGAGCGATGCGCTCGCGGCTGTCGCGCATCTCTTCCGCCTGCGAGCGCAGGATGTCCGGGACGAAAGTGATCTCGATCAGCCGGCCGATGATCTCCCCTGAGGTGTCGTAGTGCGTGATCACCCACACCCCTGCAAAGCGACTCTCGTTCACGGCGGAGCGTCCACCGGCCTCGAGTTCTGCGCAGACCTCGCCCGTCCCCAGGAAGTCCAGAATGCGTCCTTCCTCGCCCGGAGCGAGGGGGACGCTGCGCAGATCGATCGCGGAGGCCTGTCCGGCCGCAAGCAGCCGTTCGAGCGCATAGCCGACCTCGTGGAGCAGCAGCTCGACATTGCCGCTCACGTGCTCAACCCTGACCGGGATGCTGGCGAGCGTGCTCACGCCACGGGTTCCCGAGCCTCGAGCCAGCGCTGCAGAACGCCGCGCGCCATGAGGACCGCCGATGCCACGCCTTGCTCCACTTCGGGGCTCAGCTGCTCGCCGAGCTCCGTGGTCGCGGGCTCCACGCCGACCAGCGCACGCCGGCACGGGAACCTACCCGTGAGTCGCGCCATGTCGAGCACGTCGCGCAGACCAAGCTCGTGCACGCTGCCACACCGTCCGGTGAGAAAGCGATCCATGGCCTCGTTCTCGAAGCAGCGCACGCTGCCCGGGCTGGCAGACATTCGCACGGCATCGATGACCAGGAGATCCGCCGCCTCTTCGATGAGCGCCGAGAGCATGAAGCCGATTGTGCCGCCGTCTACGAATCTGATCCGCGCATCGCTGTCGAGTCGCTCCTCCAGAGCCTGCAGTACGCGGATACCGACGCCGTCGTCGCGGAGCAGGATGTTGCCGATGCCGAGCACCAGCACCTGTGTCGTAGAAAACGCTGCCGGCTTGCCCGGATCCATGTCGTATGTTCGCTCCGTGGCCGCGCGAGTCGAGTACGTACTTGTACGCAGGCGGGTGCACAGCGGCACGCGTACGATCGGGCGCATGTGTCTGGCCATTCCGATGCAGGTGCGCGCCATCGAGGGCTTCCAGGCGGAGTGCGAGATCAAGGGCATCCGCCGCTCGGTGAGCTTGTTCATGCTGCAGGGCGAGCCGGTCTCGCCCGGCGATTTCGTGCTGGTGCACGTGGGCTACGCGATCCAGAAGCTCGCGGAGGACGAGGCCCGCTCGGCGTGGGAGCTCTACGACGAGATGCTGGCCGCCGATGCATGAGCTTGCGATCTGCCAGGCATTGCTCGATGAGGTCGAGCGCGTTGCCCGCGAGCGGCAGGCCGAGCGGGTGGCCGCGGTGCGCGTGCGCTGTGGCGCGCTGGCGGGCGTCGAGCCCGAGCTGCTCCATCGCGCCTACGAGGTGGCGCGCGCCGGAACGCTGGCCGCGGACGCTGAGCTGACGATCGAGGAGTCGCCCGTGCGCGTCTATTGTCCGCGCTGCGGGAGCGAGACCGCCGCCCGGGTGCAGCGTCTGGTGTGCGGCGCATGTGGCGAGTGGCGTACCGAGGTGGTCGCGGGCGATGAGCTCACCCTCATGAGCATCGAGCTGATCACCGCAGAAGGCGCACGGCCGCAAGGGGGGATCTAGACATGTGCCAGGACTGCGGATGCTCCGTGACGCTGCCGGAACACGTGCCGCTGGTGAAACCGCTGCTCGCACGCAATGACGCCGAAGCACGCCATAACCGCGCGCATTTCGATGCGCATGGTGTGCTGGCAGTGAACCTGATGTCGGCACCGGGCTCTGGCAAGACGCTGTTGCTCGAGGCGACGATCCGCGCGCTGGGCGCCGAGCTTCCCTGCGCGGTCATCGAGGGCGATCTCGAGACCGATAACGATGCGGCACGCATCCGCCGTCACGGGGTTCCCGCGATTCAGATCACTACCGGCTCGGCCTGCCATCTGGATGCACACATGGTGCACCACGCGCTGCACGAGCTCGAGCTCGACGGGCTGGCGCTTCTCTTCGTTGAAAACGTCGGCAACCTCGTGTGCCCGGCCAGCTTCGCACTCGGCACGCACCGCGACGTCGTGCTGGTGTCCGTGACGGAGGGGGACGACAAGCCGGCGAAGTACCCGGTTATGTTCCGCCACGCGGATCTCGTGCTCGTGAGCAAGGCTGACCTGCTCGGCGTGATCGATGATTTCGAGGTGGAGAAGGTCGTGCAGGGCGTGCGCGCGCTGGGCAATCCCGCCCCCGTTCTCGCCATTTCAGCCCGCAGCGGCCGGGGCATGCCGGCTTGGCTCGAATGGCTGCGCGGTCAACGCGTCGCGCTCGCTGACGTTGCCGGCGAGCGCCGCGCGACGCTCGCGAGGATCTGATGAACGCGCCGGTCAGCGCCGCTCAGTGGCTCGAGCGCATCCGCGCACTGCCGCTGACGCGCCCGGTAAAGATCCTCAATGTCTGCGGCGGACACGAGCGTTCCATCAGCGCAGCGGGCCTGCGCGCGGCGCTCCCGCCGCAGATCGAGCTCATCCCCGGCCCCGGCTGCCCGGTTTGCATCTGTCCTGAGGAGGACATCCACGAGGCGATCCAGATCGCGCGCAGCGAGAGTGTGACCGTGGTCGCCTATGGCGACATGCTGCGCGTGCCGGTCAATGCACCGCGCAGCGAGCCCCGCTCGCTCGAACAGGCGAAGGCCGCGGGCGCGGACGTGCGCCCGATCGCGAGCCCGCTGGATGCGGTACGCATCGCGCGAGCGAATGCCGGCCGGCCGGTGGTGTTCCTCGCCGCCGGATTCGAGACGACCACTGCACCGTGCGCGGCCATGCTGGCCCAGGGCGCGCCGGACAATCTTTACGTGCTGCTCTCCGGACGCCTTACCTGGCCGATCGTCGCCCAGTTGCTCGAGAGCGGCACGGCGGCTTTCGATGCGCTGGTCGCGCCCGGACACGTGTCGACGGTGATGGGCCCCGAGGAATGGGAGTTCGTGGCCGGGCGCCACAGGATGCCCGCCGCAATCGCCGGTTTTATGCCGGACACGCTGCTCGCAGCGACTTATTCGGTGCTCCGGCAGTTGCAGGACGGACGTCCGTTCCTGGACAACTGCTATGGTCGCGCGGTGCGGCCGGGCGGCAATCCCACCGCGCGGCGTTTTATGGAACGCGTGATGAGTGTCGTCGACGCCAACTGGCGCGGAATCGGCATCGTGCCGCAGTCCGGTTTCGCATTGCGGCCCGAGTATGCGGCGCACGACGTGCGCGTACGGTTCCCCGGCTATCAGGACCTGGCGCGCAAGCGCGCCGGCCAGATGCCGCCAGGATGCGACTGCGCCCAGGTCGTGCTCGGCCGCATCCGCCCCAACGAATGCCGCCTGTATGGCGTCGCGTGCACGCCCCATCATCCCATCGGCCCATGCATGGTCTCCGACGAGGGGGCCTGCCGGATCTGGTGGGCGAGCGGTGTGCGCGAACCGGCGCATGCGCCCCGACGCACGGCCTCCGGCTGAGCGTGTTCGCGAGTGACACATCATCGGCAGTCGCGCGGCGCCTCGTCCTAACCGGGCACGTGCAGGGCGTCGGCTTTCGCCCCTTCGTCTATCGTCTGGCGCATCGCCACAGGCTCGACGGCAGCGTCTGCAACCGCCTGGGTGAAGTCGACATTGTCGTGCAGGGCGAATCGCGCGCCGTGGCCGCGTTCGCCCGCGAAGTGATCGCTGCGGCGCCGCCGCTCGCCGCGCCGCGCCTTGCCCTCGATGAGCCGCGGGCGATCGATCGGAACCTGCGCGGCTTCCGGATCGCGCCGAGCGAATCGGGGAGCGCCGCCCGCATCTTCGTGCCGGCGGACCAGTTCATGTGCGAGGACTGCCGGCGCGAGCTCGAGGATCCGCGGGATCGGCGCCATCGGTATCCGTTCATCAACTGCACGCAGTGCGGCCCGCGCTACACGCTGATCGAACGCCTGCCCTACGACCGGCCGAACACCACGCTCGCGCGCTTCACGCTTTGTGCGGATTGCGAGCGCGAATATCGCGATCCACTCGACCGGCGCTATCACGCCGAGCCCATCGCCTGCCCGCGTTGCGGGCCGCAGATCGAGTTGTGCGGGCGTGATGACAGCGTCCGCCTGGAACGCGAGGCGGCGCTCGAGCGTGCGCTCGAGCTGTTGCGCGCCGGCGCCGTGCTCGCCGTCAAGGGCGTGGGCGGCTACCACCTCATGTGCGATGCCCGGAGCGAACCGTCCGTGCGCGCATTGCGCGCGCGCAAGCGACGCCCCGACAAGCCGCTCGCGGTGATGTTCCCGCGTCGCGGGGCGGATGGTCTGGCCGCGGTGCGCGATGAGACGACGCCGACCGACGCCGAAGCAGCACTCATCGATTCGCCGGCGCGGCCCATCGTGCTCGTGACACGCAACTGCGAGACGCGCCTCGCGCCCAGCATCGCGCCCGGCCTGGCCGAAATCGGCGTGTTCCTGCCGTACAGTCCCCTGCATCAGCTGCTGGTCGAAGGATTCGGCGGGCCGCTCGTGGCCACTTCCGGCAACCTGAGCGGCGAGCCGGTGATCGCGGACGAGTCCATGGCGGAGGAACGCTTGGCGCCCCTCGTCGACGCGTTCCTGCATCACAACCGGCCGATCGCGCGTCCCGCCGATGATTCCGTGTGCCGCCGGATCGGCGGGCGCATGCGGCGGCTGCGGGTCGGGCGCGGCCTTGCACCGCTGGAAATCGATCTCGCGTTCGACGTCCCGCAACCGCTGCTCGGCGTCGGTGCGCATCTCAAGAATTGTGTGGCGCTCGCCTGGGAACGGCGCGCCGTGGTTTCGCCTCACATCGGCACCCTCGCGAGCCCGCGTGCGCTCGAGGTATTCCAACGCACGATCGAGGATTTGCAACGGCTTTACGGCGTGCGCGCCGCGCGCGTCGCCTGTGACGCGCACCCGGGTTACGCCAGCACTCGTCACGCGCTCCGCCTCGCCCTGCCGGTCACGCGCGTCTGGCATCATCACGCGCACGCGTCCGCCCTCGCCGCCGAGTGGCCCGAGGAGCGCAGCTGGCTCACCTTTACGTGGGACGGCGTCGGGCTCGGTGCGGATGGCACGCTGTGGGGCGGCGAGACATTCGCCGGTTCTCCCGGGCGCTGGTCGCGGGTCGCGAGCTTCCGCCCGTTTCGCCTGCCGGGGGGCGACCAGGTGGCGCGCGAGCCCTGGCGCAGTGCGGCGTCGGTGTGCTGGGAGATCGGACGCGAGCCGCCGATGCGGCCCGCGCAAGCGGAGCTGCTGCAGCTCGCCTGGGAGAGCCAGCTCAATTCGCCCTGGTCCACCGCCGTGGGGCGCCTGTTCGACGCGGCCGCGGCGCTGGTACTGGGCATCGAACGCACGAGCTACGAAGCACAGGGCCCGATGCAGCTCGAGGCGGTGGCGGCCCCGGCCGCGGACGTGCAGTCGCTGCCCATGAGCGCGGACGCCGACGGTCTGCTCCGCGTCGATTGGACGTCGCTCATCGATCCGCTGTGCGATGCGACGCTGAGCGCCGCCGAGCGCGCCGGCCAGTTTCACGACGTGCTGGCGCGCACGATCCTCCGCATCGCGCAACACGAACGGGCGAAACGACTGGACTTTGCGGTGGGCTTCACGGGAGGGGTGTTCCAGAATCGCAGGCTCGCCGAAGCCGCGCTCGCGCTTCTCAGTGCTGACGGGTTCCGCGTACGCCTGAGCGACACACTGCCCGCCAACGACGCGGGTATCGCCTTCGGACAGATCGTCGAGGCGTCCGCCGCAGGAACCACTCGATGATCGATCTCCTGCTCGCGGCGTACCTGCGTTACGCCAACCGTTCGGCGATGCGCCTCGAACCGGTGCCAGCCCGTTTCACCCTGCCGCCGCCGGATCCCGCGCGTCGCTACCTTCTCTACGTGCACATCCCCTTCTGCCCGGCGCTGTGTCCGTTCTGCTCGTTTCACCGCGTGCTGCTGCGCGAGGACAAGGCGCGGCACTACTTCGCCGCCCTGCGCACGGAGATTCAGCGCTACGCCGATGCGGGTTTCCGCGTGGGAAGTGTGTACGTCGGCGGCGGCACGCCCACCGCGGTTCCCGATGAGCTCGAGCGCACGCTCGAGCTCATCAACAGGCTGTTCGGTCGCCAGCGCTTTTCCGTCGAAACCAACCCGAGCGATCTCACTCCGTCCATCATCGCCATGCTGCAACGCTCGGGCGTCGAGCGCCTGTCGGTCGGCGTGCAGAGCTTCGACGACGGGTTGCTGCGCGCGATGGGACGCTACGAGAAGTACGGCTCCGCGGCCGTCATTCGGGAGCGGCTCGCAGCCGCGAGCGGCGCCTTCCCGACTCTCAACGTCGACATGATCTTCAACCTGCCGGGCCAGACGCGCGCCATGCTCGAACACGATCTGGACGTTCTGGTGGGCGAGCAGGTGCGCCAGGTTTCGTTCTATCCCCTGATGGTGACGACTTCCACGCGCACGGCCATGCGCGAGCGCATGGGCGGGTACGGCGCGAACCGCGAGCGCGAGTACTACCGCCTGATCCAGCGGCGGCTCGCACACGACTACCGGGCCTCCTCCGCCTGGTGCTTCTCACGCGGCGATTCGGCGATCGACGAATACATCGTCACCGAGGACGAATACATCGGAGCCGGAAGCGGCGCGTTCGGCTACTACCGCGGCCTGCTCTACTCGAATACCTTCTCGCTCAACGCTTACGCCGGCGCCCGGCGCTGGCCCGTGACCATGGCGCGGGAAATGAGCGAGCTCGAACAGATGCGTTACGATTTCCTGACGCGGCTCTTCGGCCTGTCGCTCGACAAGGCCAGCGTGCGACGCAAGTACGGCGGGCGCTTCGAGAGACGGCTGTGGCGGGAGATTGCTATCTTTCGCGCCGTCGGCGCTTTGCGCGACACGGGCGCGCGCCTGGAGCTCACCGAGCGCGGCATGTACTACTGGGTCGTGATGATGCGCGAGTTCTTCAACGGCGTGAATCGCTTCCGCGAGCAGATGCGCCTCAACATCCGGCGCGAGCTGGGCTCGCCGCCGGCAAGCATGGCACCCGCGCCGGTGACCGAACGCGTGCGCGCACAGGGTGCGCGGACCTGAAGCCGCCATGGACGATTCACACATCGCGCTGGCGCATGGCAATGGCGGCCGCTTCATGCGCGAGCTGATCGCGCAGGTGTTCGTGCGCCACCTCGCCAACCCCGCGCTCGACACCGATGCCGATGCCGTGCCGCTCGCGCTAGGCGACGGCGAGATCATGCTCACCACCGACGGCTTCACGGTGCAGCCCCTCGAATTCCCGGGCGGCACGATCGGTTCGCTCGCAGTGCACGGCACGGTGAACGATCTGGCCGTCGCCGGCGCGACGCCGCTCTACATGACTCTCAATGCAATCATCGAGGAAGGCTTCGAGATCGCACGTCTCGAGCGCATCGTCACGAGCCTCGCCGACGCCGCCCGCGAGGCGGGCGTGTGGGTCGTGGCCGGTGATACCAAGGTGGTGCGGCGTGGCGAGGGCAGCGGCCTCTACCTGGTGGCGGCTGGCGTCGGCGTGCGACCGCGAGGTCTGCGTCTCGGGCTCGCCGAGGTGCGCTCGGGCGATGTCCTGCTGGTGAGTGGCCCGGTGGGTGACCACGGCATCGCGGTGCTGCTCGCGCGCGAAGAGTTCGGGCTGCGTGGCGATCTCGTTTCCGATGCGGCCAGTGTGCTGCCGCTGGCTCAGGCACTTCTCACAGTGCCGGGCCTCAGGTTCATGCGCGACCCGACGCGTGGCGGCCTGGCGACGGTCCTGCACGAGATCGTACGCGCGAGCGGCCTCGAGGCGCGCCACGACGAACC
>DATIEU010000427.1:0-10103 GCA_035455565.1 Steroidobacteraceae bacterium
CGTGCCGTACGCCTCGCCGCTCAAGCTCATCGAATACCTGGCGATGGGACGCGCGATAGTCGCTCCGGCGGCGCCCAACATCCGCGAGGTCCTCGAGCATGAGCGCAACGCGCTGCTCTTCGACCCGGCGGACGACCAGGCTTTTGCGGCGGCGATCGAGCGGTTGTGCGGTGACGCTTTGCTGCGAGAACGCCTCGGCATGGAGGCGCGCGCCACCATCGATCGGCGCGGGCTCACCTGGAGTGCCAACGCGACCACGGTGACGCGACTCATTGAGGAGCTCACGACGGCCGGCACGGCCGCGCAGCCGCAAGGTGCCGAGCGTGCGTGACTTGCTCCTGTTGCTGATCATGGCGGGGTTGCTGCCCTTCATCCTCGCGCGTCCCACCACGGGCGTGCTGGTGTGGTCGTGGCTCGGCTACATGAACCCACATCGGCTCACCTGGGGCTTCGCCTACGACTTCCCGTTCGTGCTGGTGGCGGCGTTGCTGACACTGGTGGCGATGCCATTCTCGAAGCAGCCCAAGCGCATGCCGTGGTCGCGGCTCACGGTGATCTGGCTGTTGTGGGTGGTGTGGATGTGCATCACCACGCTGGTTGCCCTGAATCCGGTCGATGCCATTCCGGAATGGGAGCGCACCATGAAGATCCAGCTCATGGTGCTCGCGACGCTCCTGCTCATGGGCGAGCGCGAGCACATCCATCGGCTGGTATGGGTGATCGCGCTCTCCATCGGCTTCTTCGGCATCAAGGGCGGCCTGTTCACCATCCTCCACGGCGGCAGCTACCTCGTCATGGGCCCGCCGGGCAGCCACATGGCGGGCAATAACGAGATCGCGCTCGCGCTCCTCACGGTATTGCCGTTGTTTCGCTACCTGCAGGTGACGAGCGACAACATCTGGATCAAGCGCGCGATGCTCGCCTGCATGTTCCTGTGCGCCGCCTCGATCCTCGGCTCGTGGTCGCGCGGCGCATTGCTGGGCGGCGCGGCGATGTTCTTCGTGCTGTGGCTCAAGACGCGCAACAAGTGGCTCTCCGGAGCGGCGATCGTCGTCGCGCTCGTGGCCTTCCTCGCTTTCCTGCCGGAGGGCTGGTTCGACCGCATGTCCACGATCAAGGATTACCGCGCGGATCAATCGGCGATGGGCCGACTCAATGCCTGGGGATTTGCCATCAACCTGGCGGGCGAGCGCCCGCTGGTCGGTGGTGGCTTCCGCGCGTTCACGCCTGAGCTGTTCCTCAAGTACGCGCCCACGCCGACCGACTTTCACGACGCACACAGCATCTATTTCGAGGTATTGGGCGAGCAGGGCTACGTCGGGTTGATGCTGTACCTGATGCTGGCGCTGGTATCGTTTCGCACCTGCATGCGCATCCGCGCCAAGACGGCGGGACGGGCAGAGCTGGCGTGGGCGAACGAGCTCGCCTCGATGATCCAGGTGTCGCTGGTGGGATTCGCGGTCGGCGGCGCATTCCTCGGTCTCGCCTACTTCGACCTGCCGTATTCGCTGATGGCGATCATCGCGCTCACCAACGCCTGTGTCGATCGTGCCCTCGCCGGACAGGCGCTCGCACGCCCGGGAGCTGGCGCTGCGGTGCCGGCCGGCCGCCCGGCGGTCAGCGCACCGCGCGACGACCCCTGACATGAGCGCGAAATCGCGCGCCTTGCTCATTCTCACTTACCACCGCGTGCTGGAAGCGGAGGATCCGCTGCGCAGGGGAGAGATCACGCAGCACGCGTTCGCGAAACACCTGCGGGTTCTGCGTCGCTGGTTCACCGTTTTGCCGTTGTCGCAAGCCTGGCGGCGCACGCGTGAGCGCACGTTGCCCGCGCGTGCCGTCGCGATCACCTTCGACGACGGTTACGCGGACAACGCGGAGCTGGCGCTGCCGATCCTCAGGCATGTGGGCCTGCCCGCGACTTTCTTCGTCGCCACCGGATTTCTCGACGGGGGTCGGATGTGGAACGACACCATCATCGAGAGCCTGCGCGTGGCACGCGCGCCGCTCGATCTGCGCGATCTCGATGGCGGGTTGCTGGCCACTGACGACGTCGCCGCGCGCGCCGCGGCGGTCGAGCGTGTCATCGGCGCGTGGAAGCGGCTGCCACCGGCTGAGCGGCAACGCCGCGTCGCTGCGCTGGTCGAGCGTGCGCAGGCAGCTCCACCGGACAACCTCATGATGCGCAGCGACCAGGTCGCCCAGCTCGCGCAGGCGGGCATGGAGATCGGCGCGCACACCGTCTCACACCCGATCCTCCGCAGCATCAGCGACGAGGAAGCGGCTACGGAAATGCGAAACAGCCGCGCGACGCTCGAAGCGCTCACGGGCGCGCAGGTGACGACTTTCGCCTATCCCAACGGCCGTCTGGGTGACGACTACGACACGCGTCATGCCGAGATTGCGAAGCGCGTGGGTTTCGAGCTCGCCGTTAGCACCAATGGCGGAAGCGCGCGAGCCGATTCGGACGCGTATCAACTGCCGCGTTTCGGACCGTGGGCGGAGAGCGACTGGCGGTTCGCCGCGCGCCTGCTGCGCGCTTACTGAAGGACGCCGCTAGTGCGGCGCGTTGTCCGGGCCGTCAGTGCTCGCCTGCGGCGTGGCGGCGGGCGCCGTCGCCGGATCGTTTAGCGAAATTCCGAGCCGCTTCAGCTTGTTTCGCAGGCCCGGCAGCGGGTAGTTCTGCGCGTAGGCCTTCCGCGCGTATTCCTTCGCCTTATCGTAGTTCTTCAGCTCGATGTTGAGCAGGCCCAGGTTGTACTGCACTTCGGGGTCGTTCGGCGCCAGTTCCTCGGCCCGCTGGTAGAGCAGCACCGCGCGATCGTATTCCTTGATGCGATACACGTAGTTGCCCCAGATCATGTAGATCAGCGGGTCGTTCGGCGTGAAAGCGAGCGCGCGCTCGAAGTAGCAGTCGGCCGGGAAGAACTCGTCGGTATCCTTACGCGGGTGTTTGACCTGCCAGGTCGCCATCGCCTGCAGTGCGCGGTGATGGTTCACGAGCTGGATGAGCGTGTAGTGGATGTCGCCGGGGAGCGGTCCGTTCAGACCCTTCTGCAGGTTTTCGATCTCGGCCGTGAAGTGATAGCGCTCGACGATGTTGCGCTTGTAGGTCTCGTTGGGATCGCGGTAGTCCACTGGCATGCCCCAGTGGTTCTGCTCGAGCGGCGGGCCGCAGAACGCTCCAGCCGCCGGAGCCGCGCAAACGAGTAACGTGAACAGGGCAGGGCAAACGAGTCTGGTGTTCATCGATGTCTTCCTGCGGCCTTCACTGTAGCCCAGATCACCCGGGCGAGCCACGCACGCCCCGGCTGTCCAGCCACAGCTCCAGCATCATCAGCACCCACAAGAACTCACCATAATAGGCCGCGTGTTCTTCGCGATGGCGGCGCATCAGGCTGTCTATATAGTCCGCGCGCACCAGGCGGCGTTCCTTCAGGGAGTCCATGCTCAGCGCCACCAGGCGCTGCAGGGCGCGATCCTCGCGCATCCAGACCCCGAAAGGCAGGCCGAAGCCGTGCTTGGGCTTGTGAATGACCTCGCGCGGCAGGAAGTCCGTCAGTGCCCGTTTGACGAAATATCTGAGCTTGCTGCCGCGCACCTTGGCGGCCGCCGGGATCCTGAGCGATAGATCCACGATGCGCTCGTCGAGCCACGGGAATCGCACAGCGATCTCCGCCAGCGAACAACCACCCATCACCTTGCGCAGATCGTTGTCCGCCAGCGTGTACTTCCAGTCGAGGTAGAGCATGCGGTCGACCTTGTCGTGTGCCCGCGGCTCCGCGAACACGGCACGCTGCTCGACGAGTGGCAGCTCCGTATCGACGCGGGCTGCCAGTTCCGGATGCAGGAGCGCCTCGCTCGATTCGCGCGCCAGGTAGTTGTAGGTCTGCAGCCGATCGGGCAACGGGACGTTGGCCTGATCGACGTAACTCTTGAGCTTGCGCGCCAGTGGCACCGATCCCAGCGCGGAGGCGAGCGGCTCGATGACGCCCGCACGCAATCCGCTCGGCACGCCGAGGTACCACTCGAACACGTTCTGCTTGGCGTAGCGAACATTGCCACCAAACAACTCATCGCCACCGTCGCCAGCCAGCAATTGCGTCACTCCATCCTGGCGCGCCGCAAGTGCACAGAAATAGGCGGGGATCACCGAGGAATTGCCGAACGGCTCGTCGAAGTGAACCGCGAGCTTTGGAACGCCGGCGGCGACATCCTGCGGCGTGACGTAGTACTCGCGGCCCTCGATGCCGAAGTGGCTGGCGGTGATGCGCGCATAGGCGACCTCGTCGTAGCCCTCGGCGGCAAAGCCGATCGTGTAGGTACGCGCCTTGCCCGGGTTGCCGCGCGCCAGCATGCCCGCGACAGTGGAGCTGTCGATGCCACCACTCAGGAAGGCGGCTGCGTCGCCACCGTTGCGATGATGCGCCGTCACGGTCTCGAGATTCTCGAGCAGCTCGCGCGCCCGCGCGCCTTCGTCGAAACCGTTCGACGCGTCCGCGAACTCGCATTGCCAATAGCGCCGCAGCGTTCCGCGACCTGCGATGAAACTGAGCAGGTGCGCTGCCGGAAGCTTGCTTACGCCGCGCGCAATCGTGCGGGGCGCTGGGATCATGTGGTGGTACAGGTAGTCAAAGATCGCCTGCGGCTCGATCGAGAAACCGATGCCGGGATGGCGGGTCACGTCGTCCACGGTTGCACCGAACGCCAGCAGACCATCGTTGACCGAATAGCAAAGGCGTTCGACGCCCATGCGGTCGATAGCGAGGAGTGCCTGGCTGCGCTGGCCGTCGATGACCGCGAGGGCGAATGTGCCGCCGAGCCGGTCAATCAATCCTTCGCCATAGTTGAGATAGGCCGCGACCAGGGCCTCAGCGTCGCCATCACGGCTCGCCGTCGTGGCAAGGGCAGGATCGAGCCAACGCGGGTGTCCGCACAGGAGCGCAGCCATTTTCCGTTCGGCATCGTGCGCAAGCTGCGCACGGCCACCGCTCAGCAGCGCGGCACCGGGGCCCAGCACCACGGCGTCCCCCCGCAGCACGCGCGGCGCGAGCGTACGGGCGGCTGCAACGCCACCAGGGGAGTCCAGCCAGCCTGCGTAATCCGTCATCGGGCTTTATTGTCGAATCGTCGTTCTTGTAGGGGCGCAATGTACCTGCTGCGGCTCAAGTCTACTGTGAACAGTGCCTCGAAAGGTCCTTGATTTGCCTGTAAAGTATCGCGCCCAGAACGCCCCCGCAGAGCCCACAAACGGCTCCTCGCGAACGACGCCGGCCCCTGGGGAAGGGGCCGCTCACGGTGACCACGGATCCAACCCAAATGCCTTCGGTCCAGGACCTGATCGGATTGCTCAGAGACACCCTGCAACTCGGCGAGCGCGCCCGCGGCTTCTCCGACGCGACGCGCTTGCTGGGACATGTGCCCGAGCTCGACTCGCTCGCGGTGGTCAACGTCATTACCGCGCTCGAGGAACGCTACGGCGTGGTCGTCAATGACGATGAAATCTCCGCGGAGACGTTCGAGACCGTCGGCAGCCTCCACACCTTCCTGCTGCAAAAGCTGAACGCATGATCGCTCCCGCCGCTGCGGGTGCGCCCGCCGGGCGGTTCCTCGACACGCCGCACGGGCGCACCTTCTGCCTGCACAGGCCCGGGCGCGGGGAGGCTTGCGTCATTGTGGTGCCGCCGTTCGCGGAGGAAATGAACCGCTGCCGGCGCATGTGGACATTGCTCGCTGCGCAACTCGCGACGTCAGGGATCGGCACACTCATACCTGACCTGCAAGGCACCGGCGAAAGCGACGGCGACTTTGCCGCTGCGCGCTGGAACGCATGGCGCGAGGATCTCGCCGCCGCGTGCCAGTGCGCGCGCTCGGCGGGTGCGCGTCACGTCGCGTTGCTGGGAGTGCGGTTGGGCGCTCTGCTCGCGCTCGATTTTCTCCGACGTCCCCCCGGCGAACCGAACAGTGGCATCGCGCGACTCATTCTGTGGCAGCCTGTGCTCGACGGCCGTCTGCACATGAACCAGTTTTTGCGGCTCAAACTGGCGGCGGGGATGCGTCAGCCCGCGAGCAAGGAAACGACCGCGACGCTGCGCGAGCGACTGGCGCGGGGCGAGCGACTCGAGGTTGCGGGCTACGAGCTCGCGGCCGAGCTGGTTGCCGCTATCGATGCCGCCGGCAACGAGCCACTCTTGCCAGCCACACTCGCGCGCATCGATTGGCTCGAAGTGTCGACTGCAGATACGCCCGCGCTCGCGCCGGTGAGCGAGCGCGTGCTCGCGACATGGCGGGCGGGCGGCGTCAATGTTCACGCACGCGTGGTGCATGGCGAACCGTTCTGGGCCCTGCAAGAGATCACGATCGCGCCGGAACTCATCACCGCGACGCGCGCGGCGGTGCTCGAGGTGCTGCCGAGTTGAACCCGCAGACGCCAGACGTCCGGCCGGTAGCCTTCAACTGCGAGGGCGTGCTCCTTCACGGCATGCTGCACGAAGGTGCGCCTGCGGCGAAGACCGGAGTGCTGGTCATCGTCGGCGGGCCTCAGTACAGGGTTGGCAGCCACCGCCAGTTCGTCTTACTCGGTCGGGCGTTGGCGGAGCGCGGGTATCCGGTCCTGCGCTTCGACTATCGCGGGCTCGGCGACAGCGATGGCGAACCGCGTACGTTCGAGACCATCGACGCCGACATCCGTGCAGCGATCGATGCGCTCGCGCGGCTGCGACCGGGATTGGAGCGCGTAATCCTCTGGGGACTGTGCGACGCCGCCTCTGCAGCGCTGTTCTACGGCGCGACCGACAATCGCATCGCCGGAATGGTGCTGCTCAATCCATGGGTGCGTTCCCAACAGACCGTGGCGCAGGCTTACCTGCGCACGTACTACGCACGGCGAATATTCGATCGCGAGGCGTGGCGCGAGCTCTTCCGCGGCAGCAAGAACCCGCTTGCGGTACTCGGTTCGTTTGCGAACTTGCTTCGGCAGGCAGCGGGCCGAGGCGCTCCGCGGAATGATGCGCCGGGCGCCACCGCAGCCCCGACGAATGGTCCGCTAGTCGAACGCATGCGCGCCGGCTTTGCAGCTTTCAAAGGCCCGATCCTGATCGTGCTGAGTGGCGATGACATCACGGCGGCGGAATTCGTGGGCGCTACCGCAAATACGAACTGGAGCGGGCTGCTCGGGCAACCACGCGTGAGCCGGTGTGAGCTGGACGCTGCGGATCACACTTTTTCCTCGCGTGCGTGGCGCGACCAGGTCGCCACGTGGACGGGTGAGTGGCTGCAACGGAATTGGCCTCACACACCACCGACATGAGCGAGCTGCACATTCAACGCGCGGAATCGCTCGAGACTCTGTCGCCGGCGGCGCGCGCGTTGTGGCAGCGCGAACAATCGCGACTGCAGTTCGACCAAACGTTGGGCTGGAACGAGTTGCTGGCACGCCATGCGCTCGAGCGGGACGAGAGGGTCTGCATCCTCAGCGCCCACGGTCCCGCGGACGAGTGCCCGGGAATTCTGCCGCTCAAGATCGTGGCGCCAGAAGGCCCGTGGCGACTGCAAACGCTGCGCAGCCTGGCCAATTATTACTGCTCTCTTTACGAGCCGATCATCGACTCGAGCGCGAATCGGCCGGCCGTGTTGTGCTCGCTCCTGGACGGTATCGATCAGCTGGGCTGCGATGCACTCGATCTGAATCCGCTCGCAGATAGTGCCGATGCAGCCGCGGGCATCATCGCCGCACTGCGGAGTCTCGGCTGGCGCACGGAGCGCTACTTCCGCTTCGGCAACTGGTATCTGGAAGTGAATGGCCGCACCTTCGCCGAATATTTTGGTGCGCTGGCGTCGCAAGTGCGCAACACCGTCACGCGCAAGGAAAAGAAACTACGCCAGCAGCCAGGCCTGGAGATTTCGATTGCGCAAACGCCCGCGGAGGCGGAAGAGGCACTCGCGGGTTACCAGAAAATCTATGCGGCGAGCTGGAAGCAACCCGAGCCGCATCCGCAGTTCGTGCCCGGGCTCGTGCGACTGCTTGCCGAGCGCGGCTGGTTGCGCATGGGACTCGTACAGCTTGCGGGCGAGCCGATTGCGGCGCAGATCTGGAGCTGCAAAGACGGTGTTGTATCGATTTTCAAGCTCGCGTACGACGAGCGCTTTGCGCAACTCTCGGCGGGTTCCGTTCTCACAGCGCACCTGATGCGTCACGTACTCGATGTTGATCGCGCCGCGGTCGTGGACTATCTGACGGGAGATGACGCTTACAAGCGCGACTGGATGTCGCATCGTCGTGAGCGAGTCGGAGTCAGAGCGCTGCGCGCGACGCGCTGGCGCGCACGCGCTCAACTTATGTCGAATGGTGTGGCCGCTGCTCTCAAGCCGGCGCGGCGTGCTTTGAGATCGATTCAACAATCTTTGCGTCGCCACCCGCCGACAACACCAAACACTTGAATCCCAGCGCAGACACGATGCGCCACATCCGGCGCGTCTGTCATCCGCGACAAACACCTGCGTCCGTCAGCTCCAGTGCGCATGCACTCAGCGACCTAATCACTTCAATTTGAAACGATTCGCAGCGGCTGGCCTGGATCTTGCTGTGTATGCAGATCGCAGCCGCAGACGCGGGGGGAAATCGTCCGCACGGTTGCTCAGTTTGGATTGCATTTGAGTGCACGCAATTCGTTAGGCAAACTTGAGCACGACTGTAAAGGGCAAACCCGTCGAAAGGCGGGGACGCAAAGCTTCCGGTCTACGGGAATTCGTTCCTAGGACAGCGGGGTTGCCAGGACCACGGTTCGACGCACGTCGAGCCGTCGATGCAGCCGCATCGCATCCTCCGCTTCTCCCCAACCCGGAAGTTCTTGGTCAGTGCGTGGCGGGCGCTCGCACGCGCCTGGTGCAGCGACGACTTAGCCAGTAACCAGGACCACGGGGCGGGGAAATATGAACAGAGAAGTGTGGGTTCGCATCACGGGCGCGCTGCTGCTCGCGGGGCATTGGTCGCTGGCTGGGGCCTCGGCGCTCTCCGACGCCGCAGCGGCGCTGCAACCCGGGCAGTGGGTGCAGCTCAGCACGCAGAACTTCAATTCGCAGTTGCTGGTGGACGGCAACTACGATCTCTTCTACTACACCGAAGACATGACGTGGGACCCTGTTTCGCGTCAGCTGCTGTTCGTGGGCGGCGGCCACGACAACGATGCGGACTTCCTGCGTTACAGCGAAGCGACCAACACGTGGTCGCGCAGCAAGCCGACCGGCGGTTTCTGGCACGGCAACTTCTCACACGCGTACGACCACAACGCGATTATCCCGTCGCTGGGCAAGTTCTTCTTCCGCCAGCCGGCGTTTGATCCCAGCGATCGCGTCGAGATTTACGACATACCGACCGGCGTCTGGTCGCGCTCCGCGGCCATGCCGACGCGCCCCGGTTGTTGCGGTGGGCTGGAATACTTTCCGGAACTGAACGGGCTGGTCCTCGCCAACGGCGACCAGGGCGTTCTGTTCTATGACCCGGTGGCCAACAGCTGGCAGACGATTTCGGGCGCGGCCTGGGGCGACTACCACAACTTCGCCGAGTACAGCCCGGTCCACAAGACGATGATCTTCGGCGGCGGCGAGAGCTCGGGCACGAACGCCGTGTTCCGCCTGAACGCCAACCGCCAGATCACGCGCCTGAGCAATGCGCCCGCGCACATGGGCACGACGCATTCGATCGTGACCACCGATCCCAACAGCGGCAATCACCTGGTCTTCTTCGGGAGTTCCTTCTACGAGTTCAATCCAGCCACCGACACGTGGCGCCTGCAAAGCGGCAGTGCGCCGTGGGGCGGCGGCGTGTTCGGTACGGTCGCCACGCCTATTTCGACCTATGGCGTCGTGCTCTTCGCGCACTACGGCGGCGCGAGCGATGCGCGTATCTATCTCTATCGCCATAGCCCGGGCAGCGGCACGACCGTGCCGGGTGTGACGCTGAGCGCCAATCCCACTTCGGTCGCAAGCGGCGCGACCTCGACGCTCACCTGGTCGAGCACGGACGCGGATAGCTGTACGGCGAGCGGCGGTTGGAGCGGCACACGTCCGCTCACCGGCACCGAGACCACTGCCGCGCTCACCGC
>DATIEU010000428.1:0-7319 GCA_035455565.1 Steroidobacteraceae bacterium
CGCCAACTGCGGCAACTGACCGACCAGTGCAGCGCGCTGCGCGGCGCTGAGCGTCGACACCATGGCGGTCGAACCGGTGTTCGAGCCGTCATAGAAGGTGACCTCGACCCCCAGAAGCGAGCGCATCTCGGAGGCGAGCGCGGAGTCGATGCGGAACCCGATGGCGACCGATCCCACTGTTACGGGAGCTCGCACCGGTGCGATCACCAGCAGGTACGACTTGTCGTTGAGGGTGCGATAGATGACGCCCGAGTCGGTGACCGCGGCGCCCCGAACCGGCCAGTCCATGCCAACGTCGTCGGCCAGATCGGGCATCGTGGTGGCGAGCACGTGGCCCGCGGGATCGATGAAGGCAGCCAGGTCGGCGGAGATGCGGCCGGCACTGTTGTCGAGCGCCGAGAGCACCGTTTCACGATCGCCCGAGGTGACTGCTTCCTTGAAGCCGTAGTCCGCCACCAGCACCTGCACGGCATCGCGCAGCTGGTCGGCCCGTGACTGCATGACACTGGTGAGGACGCGTCCGCCGGCTTCGAGCTCGACGCGCGCGCGCGATTGCGCGCCACCCTGCGTCTTGAACACCAGCGCCACCATCGTGGCGATCTGAATCGTGACCACGAGCGCCAGCAGCAACCCGAGAATGCGGGTGCGAAAGCTCAGCATGTGCGCATCCGTCGCTTACAGAAGTCTGGCTGGCTCGTTGTGTAACGCGTCGAGCGCACAATCTAGAGAGCAGTCGATAGCCTCGCCAATGACATACTGTCAAAATGCGACGCACGTCTAGGTTGAGGGACGGAAAGGACCGGTAAGGGTGACGCGCTTCAAACGCGCTGGGAACCTATTCTGGAGTTGCCTGGGATGTGCCGCTATGGCGTCGGGCCACGCTGCGAGCATCAGCGTCAGCGTCTTCGATCGCGACAATCGCAGTGTCGGCGATGTCGTCGTGACCGCGACACCGCGTGATGCAGCGCCCCCCTCTCCCGCTTCCGCACCGCGGGCTGTCATGGACCAGGTGGACCGGCAGTTCGTCCCGTTCGTGCTGGTCGTGCGCGTTGGTACGGAAGTCGCCTTTCCCAACAGCGACACGGTCGCGCACCAGGTGTATTCCTTTTCACCTGCGAAGCGTTTTCAGCTCGCGCTCTATCGCGGCCACGCGCATCCACCATTGTTGTTGGACAAGCCCGGCCTGGTGGTGCTCGGCTGCAATATCCACGACAACATGCTCGCCTACATCTACGTGACGCCGGCACCCTACTTCGGCAAAACCGATGCGTCAGGCCGGCTCACGCTCGAGGAGATGCCGGCGGGCGAATACCAGGTCGAGTTGTGGAACCCGCGCTTCAATGAGCCCGCCGCTACGCTCACGCGCTCCATCCGTGTCTCGGGCGACGAGCCGCTCGCGATTCCCGTACGCCTGAGCCGACCCCTGTCGCCCGAACCGCGACCGAAACCCGCCAAGTCGAACTGGGATGACTACTAGGCGCATGACACTTTTCGTCTGCAGCGGCGCCTTCGCCGGACTGTTGCTCTCGTTCGCCGCCGGCGCGGACGTGGCCCAGGAAGATCGCCACGAAATCAGCGGGCAACTCGACGTTCGCTATGTCGATACCGACGTCGAACAGTCATTCACTTCGGGCGGGCTGGGGCTCGGACGGTTCGATGAGGACCACGAGGCGCTGCAACTCGGCCGATCGTTTATCGATTACCGCGGGCGCATCACGGAGACACTCGATGCGCACGTCACGCTCGATGCTTACGGTGACGATGACAAGAACGCCGTCGACGTGAGCGAGGCGTATCTCGAGTGGCGGCCCTACCCTGCGAATGACTGGCGCTGGCGCACCAAGGTCGGCGCGTTCTATCCACCGATCTCGCTCGAGAACCGCGGCCCTGGCTGGCAGAGCGTTTATTCGCTCAGCTCCTCCGCCATCAACACCTGGCTGGGTGAAGAGATCCGCACGGTCGGCGCGGAAGTGAGCGCGACCTGGACGGGATCGCGACTCGGCAAGGGTGTGGATGTGAGCGTGATCGCTGCGGTCTATGGCTGGAACGATCCGATGGGCGTGGTGATCTTCGAGCGCGGCTGGGCGGTGCACGATCGGCAAACCGCCCTGTTCGGCGGTCTGCCCAAGATATTCGCGGAGTCGACCCTGCGTAATCGCATCGAGCTCTTCCACGAGATCGACGACAAGGCCGGTTACTATGGCTGTCTGCAGCTCAGCTGGCCGGATCGTTTCGTCGTGCGCGCACTGCACTACGACAACCGCGGCGACCCTGCCGCGAGCAACGGCTACGAGAACGCCTGGCTCAGCCGCTTCGACAGCGTCGGCGTGCGTGGCGAGTGGCGCGAATGGACCGCGATCGCGCAGTGGATGGCGGGCGACACCGCGGTGGGCGCCAGCCCCGACGGACGCGGTTTCTTCATCACCGACTACGATTCCTATTTCGCGTTGCTTAGTTACGCGCGTGCACGGCATCGGGTAACGGCGCGCTACGACGATCTTTACACCGAGACCCCGCGGGGCGCCGAGTTCTTCAACAGTGCGCAGGACGTGGATGGCTGGACGCTCGCGTACCTGTTCGACTACGACGAGCACTGGCAGGTGGGCATCGAGGGCTTGCGGCTCGACGGACGACTCGAGCAGCGCGCGTACCTGGGGCTCGATCCGGAACTGCGCGAGGAGACGCTGCAGCTCGCGATCCGCTACACGTTCTAGACGGCGAGGTTCGACGTCACTGTCGCACCGCGCCCGTCAGGCGCTGCAACTCACGGCGTGCCGCGGCGAATTCGGGTGCGATGATCAGGGACTGCTCGAGCGCATTGCGCGCACCGAGCGTGTCACCCGCCTGCATGAGGCCCCGACCGAAGTAGAAGTAGGCCTCGGCCGCGCCCCAGTTCGGCTCATCCGTAGCAGGCTCGGTGCCTCCCTCGAAAAGCTCCACCGCATGCTTGATCTTGGTCTGTGCGCGAGCCTTGTCGCCGCCGAACGCTTTAGGCTTCTCGCCGTCCGCCACTGCGTCGAGCAGCACGACGCGCGGATTGCGTGGCGCGAGCTGGCGCGCCTTGTCGAGCTTGGCATCGCTTTGCGGCCCATAGACCACCGCTTTCCAGGCCTGCAGGCTCGCAAGGCTGGCGTAGCACGCGGATTGCAATGCATAAGCATCGGCGAACTGCTCGTTCGCTTCGACCGCGTGGTCGAGCTCCTCGACACATCCGGAGAAGGCCTCGCCCGCGCCGGTATCCTTTCGCTGCGCGAGCAACTGCCCCAGCCGATAGTGCGCGAAACCGAGTTGGTAACGACCGAAGGCCGAGTCGGCGCTCTTCGGCAGTGCGCCTTCAGCCGTGCGAATGAGGTTGCGCAGGGTGTTGGCGTCCTCGGTGAACCACGCGTACTCGATGCGGCCTTCGATGTCGCGCATGTCGAGCTCCTGCGCCCCGACGCCAGCCGCAAGCAGCATTATCGCTGCTGAACTCACGCGCCATCGAGCGGGAATCACTGCCATGTTCTCCCTGCGCTGGATCGGCCCAGCTCTTGCCGGGCGCGGCAAGATAGCATGCAATGGCCGCAACCAGCTGCCGCATAACATATTCAGTGCCTCCCGAACTCGTCGATATCGGCGTCAACCTCGCACACGACAGCTTCGCTGCCGATCGCTCGCAGGTGATCGAGCGCGCGCTCGCGGCCGGGGTGACGCATTTCCTGGTGACCGGTGCCACGCTCGACAGCAGCCGCAGCGCCATCGCGCTGGCGCGCGAGCGCTCCGACATCATCCGCGCCACCGCGGGTGTGCATCCGCATCACGCCACCGAACTCGAGCACACGCAACTGCCGCACTTGCGCGAGTTGCTGCAGGCGCCCGAAGTGTGCGCAGCGGGCGAATGCGGACTGGACTACTTCCGCAACTTCTCGCCGCCGGCCGAGCAGCTGCGCGCTTTCGGCTCGCAACTGGAGCTGGCGGCCGAAGTCGGGAAGCCTGTCTTCCTGCACCAGCGCGACGCGCACGCGGAGTTTGTTGCCCTGTTGCGCGAGCATCGGCCGAGGCTAAAGGGGGGCGTGGCGCATTGCTTCACGGGGGGCATCGCCGAGCTCGAGGATTGCCTCGCTCTTGATCTCTACATCGGCGTGACCGGCTGGGTGTGCGACGAGCGGCGCGGTGCACAGTTGCGTGAAGCCGTTACCCGCATCCCCGCCGATCGGTTGTTGCTCGAGACGGACGCGCCCTACCTGCTGCCGAGGGATCTCGAGCCAAGACCCACGTCACGCCGCAATGAACCGATGCACCTGCGGCATGTCCTCGAAACCGTGGCGCGGCATCGGGGCGAAACGGTCGACGCGCTCGCGCGTACCAGCACCGAAAATGCGCGGCGACTGTTTGGCTGGCCGTGAGACCCAAAGATGACGTCGAAATATCTTTTATAACTAATTGATGTACAGGTGTATTCGATGAACAACGCCCAGCTGACGGCCCAGGTCGATAAGGCGTGGTCGCAATCCATCCTGCCGCGCTTGTGCGAGTACGTGCGTATCCCCAACAAGTCGCCGCTGTTCGATCCGGACTGGGAGCGCAACGGTCACATGGAGCGCGCCATCCAGCTGCTGGCCAGCTGGTGCCGTGAGCAGCCGATCGCCGGCATGCAGGTGGAAATCCGCCGCCTCGCCGGGCGCACGCCGCTCCTGTTCATCGACATCCCGGGATCGATCGATGCGTGCGTGCTGCTCTACGGGCATCTCGACAAGCAGCCGGAGTTCACCGGCTGGGAAGCGGGGCTCGGGCCGTGGGAACCGGTCATTCGCGACGGCAAGCTGTATGGACGTGGCGGCGCCGATGATGGATACGCGGTGTTCGCGTCGTTGACGGCGCTCGCCGCGCTCGATGCGCAACGCATTCCGCGTGCGCGCTGCGTGGTGCTGATAGAAGCGTGCGAAGAGAGCGGCAGCCCCGACCTTCCTGCGCATGTCGAGTCACTCGCCCCGCGCATCGGCGCGCCGTCGCTGGTCATCTGCCTGGATGCCGAGTGCGGCAACTACGAGCAACTGTGGTGCACGACTTCCCTGCGCGGCAATCTCATCGGCACGCTGGACGTGCAGGTGCTGACCGAGGGCGTGCATTCCGGATCGGGCAGCGGCACGGTTCCCTCCAGCGTGCGCGTCCTGCGTCAACTCCTCGAGCGCATCGAGGATGCCGCTACCGGTGCGGTGCGGGGCGAGGCATTTGCGGTGGAGATTTCGGAGCGCCGTCGACAGCAGGCGCGAGCGACCGCTCAGGTGCTGGGTGATGGCGTATGGGATCGCTTTCCGTTCGTGGCTGGCGCCCGTGCCGTCACCGAAGATCCTGTCGAACTGATCCTCAACACGACGTGGCGGTCCACCCTCACCATCACCGGCATCGAGGGATTACCGGCGCTGCGCGATGCCGGCAACGTGCTCGTGCCGCAGGTGAGCGCGAAGCTGTCCTTCCGCTTGCCGCCCACCGCCGATCCGCAGCGGGCGGCACAGGAGGCGCAGCGCATCCTCGAGCGCGATGCGCCCTACGGCGCTCGTGTGAAGTTCACGCCGGGCTCGGCAATGGGCGGTTGGGACGCACCCGCCATGGCGCCGTGGCTCGAGGACTCCGTGCAGCGCGCGTCGCGCCAATTCTTCGGTCGCGATGTCATGTTCATGGGCACCGGCGGCAGCATTCCCTTCATGGGGATGCTCGGGGAGCGCTTTCCGCACACCCAGTTCGTGGTTACCGGCGTGCTCGGCCCGCACGCCAACGCGCATGGACCGAACGAGTTCCTGCACCTGGAAACGGTTCGTCGCGTCACCGCCTGCGTGGCGCAGGTGCTGGCCGATCACGGCCGCCAATGACGCGGCTCAAAGCCGCGCGAGATCACTGGGTCGCGTGCTCGCTTTGAGGCGCTCCCAGGCGGGCCGGAACATCTTGACGGTGTCCTGCATCGCGCCTTTGTCGACGGGTGCGTATTCGGCCTTGATCGAATCGAGGATCAGCACCGACCGCGGACGGCCCTTGGGAAAGCGCGAACGATTTGTGAACAACACGCGCCCCTCGACGGGCACATCCGCGGCGATCTGCTTGACCGCGGCAATGCGATCGAGAAGCGCGCCCTGGGGGTTCGTGAAGCTGTAACGGCGTCGGCGCGTGATCACGGTCCATTGGTCCATCTGGTCGCCGCCGAACACCATGCCCGGGATCTCGCGCAGATCGAGAATCAGTATGCCGCGCTGGGTCAGGAGCAGGAAATCCATGTGCAAATGACCTTCCATGCCGTCCGGCACCAAGACATCGCGCACCACGTCGTACGCCACGCCCTTCAGCGTATTGAACAGTGCACGGCGCATCGTGTAACGCCTGTACACCCGATACAGCCAGACGAGTGCCGCGAGCGCAGCCAGCACACCCAGGATCCAGGCGAGAGTGCGGGGATCGATCTGTTCCAGGCTGCCGGTCATCGTTGATCCAGGTAAGCCTTCAGGGATTCGAAGTCGGCGTCGAGCTCGGTCACCTGCGTGGGCAAGGCGAGCAACGTCGCGAGATTGGCCGGCACAGCAACCTCGCCGCCGATGAGCGGCTCGACGATCTCGTTGAACTTGGCCGGATGCGCCGTCGCCACGATCACCCAGTGACGCGCGCGCCGCAGCTCCTGGGGCAGCTCGGCATAGGCTTCCGCCGCCACCGCGGTGTGCGGACACCAGACTCGTCCGTAGGTCGAGAAGTCCGCACGAATGCGCGCCCGGATCTGCTCGTCGCTGATCGAGACGGCAGCGAGTTCGTGCCGCATGGTATCGAGGTCGGCATAGAGACTGCGCAGGCGCTCGGCGTTGCTGGGATCGCCGACGTCCATGGCTGAAGCGAGCGTCGCAACGCTCGGGCGCGGTTGCCAGGTGCCGGAATCGAAGTAATCAGGGACCGTTCGGTTGGCGTTGTGGGCCAGCACGATCTCGGCGATCGGCATGCCCATGGCGCGGGCCCAGACACACGCCACGGCATTGCCGAGGTTGCCGCTCGGCACGATGAACGAAGCCGGTTCGCCGGTGCGACGTTTCACGTCGAGACTCGCGGCCGCGTGGTAGACGAGCTGCGGCAGGAGGCGGCCGATATTGATGCTGTTCGCCGAGGTGAGCCGGTGGCTGCGGCGCAATGTCTCATCGGTGAACGCGCGCTTCACCAGGCGCTGGCAGTCGTCGAACGTGCCCCGCACCGCCACCGTGCGCACGTTGTCATCCCAGCAGGTGAGCTGCCGTTCCTGTCGCTCCGACACCAGTCCCTTCGGATAGAGGATGACCACTTCGAATCCGGGGCGGCGATGGAATGCAGCC
>DATIEU010000429.1:0-8663 GCA_035455565.1 Steroidobacteraceae bacterium
AACGCTGGTTACGCAGCACGCAAGAGGTGCGCGCGTACGCACCCATTGCAGTGTTGACGTCGAGCAATGCGGTGCCGCATTTCTTCCCCGGCGTGACGACCGAAGTCTTCCATGGGTTCGATGCGGGCAAGCCGCGCCACATCTATGTGCGCGGCTTCTTCGATCTCTACTGCACCACGGGGCCGGGCGACACCGCCGCATTCGAAGCAGAGGCGCGCAAGGTCGGCCACTTCGCCGTGCGTGAAACCGGTTGGCCGAAGCTCGATCCGTTCATGCGCGCCCATGCCACCGACGAACCGCCGCCTGTTCGCCCGCAACCCGTCATCCTGTATCACTCGACGTTCTCGCCCTCCTGGAGCGCGGCGAACATTCTCTACGACACCGTTCGCGAGCTGTCGCGAAGCGGCCGCTGGCGCTGGATCGTGGCGCTGCATCCCAAGACCGATCCCGAAACGGTCGCGAAATACCGGGCGCTCGCGAACGAACACCTGCGCTTTTCGGACGAGGACAACATCCTCGATCTCTTCCCGCAGGTCGACCTGATGATCTCGGATACATCATCCGCACTGAATGAATTCCTGCTCACCTACAAGCCGGTCATCACTTTCAAGAACCGCCGCCCCGGGCCGCAGCTCATCGACATCGACACGCCGGAAAGGCTCTTGCCCGCGATCGAGCGCGCGTTATCGCGGCCAACAGACCTCATGCGTCACATTCGTACTTATGCCGACAGCATTCACCCGTACCGCGACGGCCGCTCGAGTGAGCGAGTGCTCGATGCGGTGGATGCCTTCATTGCGCAGGGCGCGCGCAATCCAAGATCGAAGCCACGCAACTGGTGGCGCAAAATCAAAATCCGCAAACGGATCGGTTACTGGGGACCCGCGTAGAGCACGAAGAATGTGAGTCCCATCGCGCACAGCGGCGTGTCCGGCTAACCTGACGCGAGGACTGCAGCGGTCCATAGGTACATTTACGGGTGCCGGCCGTCGCGCAGCGCAGCACAATGCGCCGACCCGGAAGGGGGTATCCGACCGGTGCCGCCGGGTCTTGGAGTGACAATATGAAGAATCGCGCTCGTTTCCTCCTGCCCTTCGCTCTCCTGCTCGCCTTGGTCGTCGGTTGCTCCGATTCACAGAAGTCGCCGGACGATTCGCGTGCGCACGCCGGAGACACTGGCGGGTCGGCCAAGGGCGATTTCGGACCACCGCAAGGTGACCCGGTCAAAGCGGTGCTCACTTCACCGCCGCAAGTGCCGCCGCCAACGGGGCGCAGTACGCCGGCCAAGGTCATCGTCGAGCTGGAAGTCCGCGAGGTGCAGAAGCCGATCGCGCAGGGCGTGAACTACACGTTCTGGACGTTCGGTGGCACGGTGCCCGGCTCGTTCATTCGTGTGCGCCAGGGCGACACGGTGGAATTCCATCTGCGCAACCACCCCGACTCGAAGATGCCGCACAACATCGATTTGCATGGCGTCACCGGACCGGGTGGCGGCGCGGCCTCGTCCTTCACCGCGCCGGGACACGAGTCGCAGTTCACTTTCAAGGCGCTCAATCAGGGTCTCTATGTCTATCACTGCGCGACGGCGCCAGTGGGCATGCACGTGGCGAACGGCATGTACGGCCTGATCCTGGTCGAACCGCCCGAGGGTATGCCTGCGGTGGATCACGAGTACTACGTGATGCAGGGTGACTTCTACACGGTCGGCAAATATCGCGAGAAGGGCGACCAGGCGTTCGACATGCAGAAGGCGATCGACGAGAACGCCACTTACGTGCTCTTCAACGGTTCGGAGGGTGCACTCACGGGCGACCAGGCGCTCGCGGCGAAGACCGGCGAGACCGTTCGCCTGTATGTCGGCAACGGCGGTCCCAATCTCGTGTCGAGCTTCCACGTGATCGGCGAGATCTTCGACAAGGTGTGGTTCGAAGGCGGCACGCGCTTCCAGGAGAACGTGCAGACGACGCTCATCCCGGCCGGTGGCGCGGCGATCGCCGACTTCAGACTGGAAGTGCCGGGCAGCTACATCCTCGTCGATCACTCGATCTTCCGCGCCTTCAACAAGGGCGCGCTCGCGATGCTCAAGGCCGACGGGCCGGAGCGCAAGGACATCTACTCCGGCAAAGAAGTGGACTCGACCTACCTCGGTGACGTGGCGAGCAATCTCGCGGCCGTGGGCCAGGCCGCCGCGGCACGTGCTGCGGGCCACCTGACGATCGAGGACCAGATCAAGGCGGGCGAAGCGCTCTTCGCCGGTACGTGCTCCGTGTGCCACCAGGCGAACGGCGCCGGGCTCCAGGACGTCTTCCCGCCGCTCGCAGGCTCGGATTACCTGATGGCCGACAAGAAACGCTCGATCGGCGTCGTCGTGAACGGTCTCACGGGACCGGTTACCGTCAACGGCAAGCAGTACAACTCGGTGATGCCGCCGATGAGCCAGCTCACGGATGACGAGATCGCGAACATCCTCACTTACGCGCGCAATACCTGGGGCAACAAGGGTGAGGCGGTGAGCAAGGACGAAGTGGCGAGTGTGCGCAAGTCGACGCCGCGACCGGCCGGGGCGGCGCACTGAGCGGAGCATGCGCGTCGCACTCCTGATACTGATCGTGCTGGCACCGGCGGCAGCGCTGCCGGTGGCCAAGCACGTAACGTTGCCAGCGGCGGAGTTCTCCTCGACGTTGCCTCAGGGCCAAGGCCAGGCAACGGTGGCGATCCGCATGTTTCAGCTCGATCAGCGTCCGGTGACGAACGCCGAATTCCTCGACTTCGTCCGCACCAATCCGCAGTGGCGTCGTGACCGTGTCGCGGCGCTTTTTGCCGACCCTCAATATCTCGCGCATTGGCAGGCACCAGCAGAGCTCGGCGCGGCGGCGCGTCCTATGCAGCCGGTGACTCGCGTCAGCTGGTTTGCCGCCAAGGCGTATTGCGAGTCGCGCGGCGAGCGCTTGCCCACCTGGTACGAGTGGGAGTACGCCGCCGCGGCCAGCGAGACCAAGCCAGATGCGCGCGGCGATGCCGCGTGGCGCCAGCGAATCCTCGATTGGTATGCGCAGCCTTCAACAGGAGCGCTGCCTGATGTCGGCCTCGGGCCTGCGAACTTCTATCGCGTGCAGGATCTGCACGGCCTCGTCTGGGAGTGGGTGCTCGACTACAACGCCCTGCTCGTGAGCAACGACAGTCGCGAACAGGGCGGCGCGGATCGTCTCAAGTTCTGCGGCGAGGGAGCTTTGAGCGCCGCCGACCGCGACAACTACGCGGTGCTGATGAGGATCGCGTACCTGAGCGCGCTCGAAGCGCGCTTCACCACCGGTAACCTGGGATTTCGATGCGCGACCGGCTCGCTCTAGCGCTCCTGAGCGTGTTCCTGCTGGCGGGCGTTGGTGCCAGCATCGCCGGTGAAGATCACGCGGCGCACGAGGTGATCGCTCCCGGTGCTGCGGTCCCGGGCGAATCGCTTTATCAACTGACCTTGCCACTCACCGGCCAGGACGGCAAGACGATGCCGTTCGATTCGTTGCGCGGGCGTCCGATGCTCGTGACCATGTTCTACACGTCCTGCGATGGCGTGTGCCCGATGCTGGCATTCACAATGCGACGTGTGGTCGCTGCCTTGCCGACCGAGCAACGCGCTCGAGTGCAAGCGCTGATGGTGAGCTTCGACCCCGAGCGTGATTCGCCCCAGGCCCTGCAGGCCTTTGCGAAACTCCATCAGCTCGATAGCGCTCAGTGGCTCCTCGCCAGGGCCGATGAAGGCGACGTCCGCGAACTCGCGGCAGTCCTCGGCATCCGCTACCGGCCATTACCCGGCGGCGTGTTCAGTCATTCCGCAGTGATCACGCTGCTCGATGCTGACGGCGTCGTTCGCGCTCGAACCGAGAACCTGCAGACACTCGACCCTGACTTCATGCGAGCGGTCTCGCACACGTTGGAGCAATAGCGTGCACAAGCTGATCGCTGCCGGCGCGATCACCTCGTGTACCAGTTCCCGGTTGGAACGCTCAGCTTTCGGCCTTCAGGCGCGCATCAACTTCTGAGGACCTCAGGCTCATGAAAATCATGAGGCGACTTTCATGATGGACCTGATTTCGGCCGAGCCCCACCCGAGGAAGATGCGCCTGACGGCAAATCATTGCCGTCGTCAGCAAGCCGACTGAAGGAGCAACGTTATGAAGTGGGAAACTCCGCAAGCGACTGATTTCCGTTTCGGCATGGAAATCACGATGTACATCGCCAATCGCTGAAGTAACCCCGGTGTCAGCCCGCGCAAGCGGGCTGCACCTGCCGACCCCTTGAAGATTCGAGTGCTGGGATCCGCCGCCGGCGGCGGGTTCCCGCAGTGGAATTGCAACTGCCGGAACTGCGCCGGCGTGCGTCGCGGGACTCTCGCAGCGCGCCCGCGTACTCAATCCTCCATCGCCGTTGCCGGCAGCTCCGAGAGCTCCTGGGCCCTGGTCAATGCCTCGCCGGACATCTCTGCACAGATCCACGCACATCCCGCCTTACAACCGGGGCGAGCCGCGCGCGATAGTGCGATCGCGGCCATCGTGCTGGTCGATGGGCAGGTCGACCACACGACCGGCCTCTACATGCTGCGCGAATCGACACGGCCCTGGCCGATCTGGTGTACGGACAGCACGTACGCCGATCTCACCCAGGGCAACCCCGTGCTCGGGGTTCTTGGGCATTACTGCGGCGTCGAGCGTCACCGCATCGGCCTCGATGGCGAGGGGTTCGCCATCGCCGGGGTGTCGGGGGTGCGTTGGCAGGCACTACCGGTCGCGAGCAAGCCGGCGCCGTATTCGCCCCATCGGGAATCGCCCGTACCCGGCGACAACGTGGCGCTCGTCATGACCGATGAAGCTTCTGGCCGCTCGGCGCTCTACGCGCCCGGTCTCGGGGCGATCGACGAGCGCGTGTGGGCGAG
Source organism: Steroidobacteraceae bacterium (assembly GCA_035455565.1). GTDB lineage: Bacteria > Pseudomonadota > Gammaproteobacteria > Steroidobacterales > Steroidobacteraceae > DATBVX01. The sequence goes on from DATIEU010000429.1 coordinate 4,928, forward strand.
CATGCAAGCGGCGGCTTGCGTGCTGGTCGACGGTACGTTCTGGACCGACGACGAAATGATTGCACAGGGCCTTTCGAAGAAACATGCTCGCGACATCGGACATCTGCCGCAAAGCGGCACAGGCGGCATGCTGGAATGGCTGGATCGGTTACCCTCGGGCACGCGCAAGATCCTCATTCATGTGAACAACACCAACCCGATCCTCGACGAGGATTCCGCCGAGCGCGCCGAGCTCAGGCGTCGCGGTGTGGAAGTCGCGTGGGACGGCATGGAGATCGTCCCGTGAGTGCCCCGCTCAGCAGCAGTGAGGCGTGGAGCAAGCCGGAATTCGAAGAGCGGCTGCGCGAGAAGGGGCGGGCGTATCACATCCATCACCCCTTCAACGTGATGCTGAATACCGGCAAGGCGAACCGCGAGCAGATACGCGGCTGGGTCGCAAACCGTTTCTATTACCAGATCAGCATTCCCATCAAGGATGCCGCCATCCTCGCCAATTGCCCGGACCGCGCGGTGCGCCGCAACTGGGTGCAGCGCATTCTCGATCACGACGGCTACGGCGACGATCCCGGCGGCATCGAATCCTGGTTGCGTCTCGGCGAAGCGGTCGGCCTGTCGCGCGAGACTGTCGAAAGCCTGAGCGAAGTGGTGCCGGGCGTGCGTTTTGCGGTGGATGCCTACGTCAATTTCGCGCGCCGCGCCCCGTGGCAGGAAGCGGTGTGCTCCTCGCTCACGGAACTGTTCGCGCCGGAGATTCACAAGCAGCGGCTCGCGAACTGGCCGGAGCATTATCCGTGGATCGATCGCGGCGGCCTGCAATACTTCCAGAGCCGCGTCAGCATCGCGCGCCGTGACGTCGAATTCGGGCTCGCCTTTACGCTCGACTGGTTCAAGACGCGCGCCGCACAGGAGCGCGCGCTTGAAATCCTGCAATTCAAGCTCGATGTGCTGTGGCAGATGAACGATGCCATGGCGCAACGTTATGGAGTCTCGACATGAACGAGATCCTCGCCACCGCCAAGCCTCACATCGGGCGTGGTTTTCGCCTGCAATGGGAGCCCGCACAGAACACGCACGTGCTGCTCTATCCCGAGGGCATGGTGAAACTCAACGCCAGCGCCGGAGAAATCCTGACCCGCTGCGATGGCAAGCGCACGCTGGATGAAATCGTCGCCGATCTCGAGCGCACGTTCAGCCAGACGGGCTTATCCCAGGACGTCACCAACTTCGTGTCGTACGCCGTGCAACAGAAGTGGCTGGAGATCCGCGCGTGAACGGCGAGCCCCTTACGAATCTCTCGCCCGAGGCGCGTGCGAAAGCGGCCGCGACTCCGGGGCCGCCGTTGTGGTTGCTGCTCGAGCTCACCTATCGCTGCCCGTTGCATTGCCCGTATTGCTCGAACCCGACTGATTTCGCGCGCACCGATGCCGAGCTCGCCACCGAGGACTGGATTCGTGTCCTGCGGGAAGCCCGCGCGCTCGGCGCAGTGCAGCTCGGACTCTCGGGCGGCGAGCCGCTGATGCGGGACGATCTCGAGACGATCGTCGGCGAAGCGCACAAGCTGGGTTTCTACACGAATCTCATCACATCGGGCGTCGGTCTCAACGAGACCCGCATCAAGGCGCTCAAGGAGGCGGGCCTCGACCACATCCAGCTCTCCTTCCAGGACAGCACGCGCGAGATGAACGACTTCCTGAGCAGCACGCGGACCTTCGAGCTCAAGTCGCGGGTCGCGGCGCTCATCAAGAAGTACGAGTACCCCATGGTGCTCAACGTCGTCCTGCATCGCCTGAACATCGATCACGTCGAGCAGATCCTGCACATGGCGGAGCGCATGGAAGCCGAGTACGTCGAGCTCGCCAACACGCAGTACTACGGCTGGGCCTGGAAGAATCGCGAGCAGCTCTTGCCGAGCCGCGAACAGGTGCGGCGCGCGGAAGAGACCACGGCGCGCTTCCGCGAGCGCATCGGCGACAAGATGCGCATCTATTTCGTGGTACCGGATTACTTCGAGCGGCGGCCGAAGCCCTGCATGAACGGCATGGGCTCGGTGTTCCTGAACGTCACGCCGGATGGCACGGCACTTCCTTGTCACGCGGCGCGCATGCTGCCCGGGCTCGAGTTTCCCAACGTTCGCAGCGCCAGCATCCGGTCGATCTGGTACGAGTCTTCCGGATTTACTCACTTTCGCGGCGATGCCTGGATGAAGGAGCCGTGCCGCAGCTGTCCCGAGAAGAGCAAGGACTTTGGCGGCTGTCGCTGCCAGGCGTACCTCTTCACGGGCGATGCGGCCAATGCTGACCCAGTTTGCGACCTCTCTCCGTACCATCACCTGGTGGAGGAGGCGGTTGCTCGTGCCGAGCGGCCGTTCGCCACGGAAAAACCGCTGCTCTTCTTCCGCGACCACCGCAATTCGCGCACGCTGACCTCACAATGACCGACATCGCGATTCGCGCCGAGCGCCTGAGCAAACGCTACGGCGAGATGCTCGCCGTGGACGGTGTCGACCTCGCGATTCCGCGCGGGCAGTTCTTCGGGCTCCTGGGTCCTAACGGAGCCGGCAAGACGAGCACCGTGCACATGTTGTCGACGCTGATAGCCCCAAGCGCCGGCGAAGCGTGGGTCGCGGGGTATCCCGTGCAGCGGGAGAAGCTCGCCGTCCGACGCAGCATCGGCGTGGTATTCCAGGACGCGGCGCTCGATGCCACGCTCTCGGTCGCGGAGAATCTGCGCTTTGCCGGGCGATTGAACGATCTACCGCGCGCCGAGCTCGAGCGGCGCAGTGTCGAGCTCCTCGAGCTCTTCGGCTTGAACGACAAGCGCGACCATCCGGTGGCGACCCTCTCAGGGGGTCAGCGTCGCACGCTCGACATCGCGCGCGGCATGATCCATCAGCCGCAGATCCTGTTCCTTGACGAGCCGACCACGGGACTCGACCTGCCCAACCGCCGCGCCATCTGGCGTTACATCGCCGGACTTCGCGCGCGGCATGGCATCACTGTATTCCTCACCACCCACTATCTCGAAGAGGCGGCCGACTGTGACGAGGTGGCGTTCCTCAATGCAGGCCGCATCGTGCGCAGCGGTAGCCCGCGCGCGCTCATCGAGGAGCTCGGGCGCTATATCGTCGAGATCGAGAGCGACCGCCCGCAGGAGCTGGCCGAGCAACTTGCAGCGCGGCTCGGGCCGGCGCTCATCGAAGCCGACCGGCTCCAGTTTCGCTGTAACAAGGAACCGCATGAGCTTGCTTCGCTGCAGGCGGAGCTCGCGCTCGGCGCGAAGGCAGTGCGCTGGCGCCGTCCGAACCTCAACGACGTTTTCTTATGGGTCAACCAGGGCCGCATTTCACAGCGGCGGGCGGCCTGATGATCGTGCGTCCGATACTCGCGGTATTGGAACGCGAAGTGCTGAAAGTTGTACGTCAGCGTGGCCGGCTGCTGTCTTCCATGGTGCGACCGCTCCTCTGGTTGCTGGTGATCGGCGCCGGCCTCGGCGCAGTCCAGGGCAAGCTTGGCGATGCGAGCTACCAGGCGTTTCTCGTCCCGGGCGTGCTGGGCATGACACTGCTCTTCGGCGGCATGCTGGCCGCGCTCTCGACTGTCTATGACAAGGAATCCGGCGTGATGCGCATGCTGATCATCGCGCCGATCGAGCACTACTGGATCGTGCTCGCCAAGGCCATCGGCGCCACGTGCGCGGCACTGTTGCAGGTGTTGCTCCTGCTGGTGCTGCTGGCGGT
>DATIEU010000430.1:0-12826 GCA_035455565.1 Steroidobacteraceae bacterium
CTGATTGTGTGCTGCGCTGCACCTATGACATTGCAGCGCAGCATTGACGCAGGCCCGCCTCTCGATGAATGATCGCCCCATGTTTGCAGTGCACACGCAGAGCTCGATCCGCTGCCCTGATCGCAACCTGGGGCACGCCTACGTGATCGCCGAGCCGCGCACTCGCAACGCCCGCATCTACTAGCTCGGCCTCAGTGCTGAACTCGAAGCTCGCGACGGCGCCGCAGGAGCTGCGCCGGGCACGCCGCTTCGCACGTCCGCACCGAGCCGCAACGGGGATGCGATGCGCGAACAACCTGCGGGACTCTTCGATCTGGCCTACGAACGCGACAGCTGCGGCTTCGGGCTGATCGCCAATCTCGATGACCAGCCGAGTCACTGGGTGGTGCAGACCGCCATCCAGTCGCTAAACCGATTGACTCACCGCGGCGCCATCGCCGCCGATGGCAAGACCGGTGACGGCTGCGGCGTGCTGCTCAAGAAGCCGGTCGCATTCCTGCGCGCCGTCGCAAGCGCCGCAGGCATCACGCTCGCCGAGCGCTTCGCCGCGGGTTGCGTGTTCATGAGCACGTTCGACGACCAGGCGGCGCGTGCCCGCGCGGCGTTCGAATCGCAGCTCAAGCGCGAAGAGCTCGAAGTCGCTGGCTGGCGAGTCGTGCCGACGAATGCCGATGCATGCGGCGAAGAAGCGCTCAAGACCTTGCCGCGCATCGAGCAGGTGTTCGTCAACTGCCGTCTCGATATCGACGAAGCCACTTTCAACCGCAAGCTCTTTCTGGCGCGCCGGCGCACCGAGAAGGCACTCGAGCGCAAGGATCCGTTCTTCTACGTGCCCGGGCTCTCAGCATCGACCATCGTCTACAAGGGCATGGTCATGCCCCAGCACCTGGTCACTTTCTACCCGGATCTTGCCGATGAAAGGCTCGCCACCTCGGTGGCGGTGTTTCACCAGCGGTTTTCAACGAACACGCTGCCGCAATGGCGCCTCGCGCATCCGTATCGCTTCCTCGCGCACAACGGCGAAATCAACACTATCCAGGGCAATCGCAACTGGGCCGCGGCGCGCGGCCCGTTGTTTCGCTCGCCGGTTCTGCCGGATCTTGCGGACATCATGCCGTTGGTGTCGATGACGGGTTCCGACTCCCAGACGCTCGACAACATGCTCGAGGTGCTGCTGATGGGCGGCCTGGACGTGCTCCACGCCATGCGCCTGCTGATCCCGCCCGCCTGGCAGACGGTGGACTCGATCGACCCCGACCTGCGCTCGTTCTACGAGTACTACGCAACCCACATGGAGCCGTGGGACGGACCGGCCGGCATCGTCCTGACCGATGGCCGCTATGCCGCGTGCACGCTCGATCGCAACGGCCTGCGTCCCGCGCGTTTCGTGATCACGAAGAATCGACACCTCACGATCGCCTCCGAAACCGGCGTCTGGAATTACGGGGCCGAGGACGTCGTGCGCAAGGGGCGGCTCGGCCCGGGCGAGATGCTGGCGCTCGACCTGCAGACCGGCGAGCTGCTCGAGAGCCGGCGCATCGACGACATCCTGAAGAGCCGCCACCCCTACAAGACCTGGCTCAAGAAAGGTGTGCGCTATCTCGAGTCGGATCTCATCGATCCACGCCTTGCGGCGGAACCCATGGATCGCGAAACGCTGGCGCGTTACCAGAAGATGTTCAACGTCACCGCGGAGGAGCGCGACGAGATCATCCGCGTGCTCGCGGAGGACGAGAGCGAGGCCGTGAGCTCGATGGGCGACGACACGCCGATGCCCGTGCTCTCCACCAAGGTGCGCTCGCTGTACGACTATTTCCGCCAGCAGTTCGCGCAGGTCACCAATCCGCCGATCGATCCGCTGCGCGAGTCGATCGTGATGTCGTTGCAAACCCAGATCGGTCCGGAGTGCAACATTTTCGTGCCGGCGCCCGAGCATGCGCGCCAGATCGTGATGAACTCGCCGGTGCTGTCACAACGGAAGCTGCGCGAGATCCTCGCGATGAGCGATTTCGGCGTGACGCACGAGTTCATCGACCTGCAATACGACGCGAGCGAGGGACTGCAGAAAGCGCTGGTGCGCATCTGCGACCAGGCGGAAGCAGCCGTGCGCGCCGGCAAGCTCGTGCTGATGCTTTCCGATCGCTACCTGGTGCAGGGGAAACTCCCGGCGCATGCCTTGCTCGCCACCGGCGCCGTGCATCACCGCCTGGTGGAGAAGGGGCTGCGCTGCAAGTGCAACCTGCTCATCGAGACCGGCACCGCGCGCGAGGCGCATCACTTCGCCTGCCTCATCGGCTACGGCGCGACCGCCGTGTATCCCTACATGGCGTACCAGACGCTCTTCGACATGATGCGCAAGGGCCGCGTGAACATGGAGACCCACGAGCGGTTGGGCCTCGGCCGCAGCTACCGGCGCGGCATCATCAAGGGCCTCTTCAAGATCATGTCGAAGATGGGCATCGCCACCATCTCGAGTTACCGCAGCGCGCAGCTCTTCGAGATCGTGGGTCTGAACGACGAGGTGGTGCGGCTTTGTTTCCCCGGCACGGTGAGCCGCATCCAGGGCGCGGACTTCAGCGATCTCGAGGCCGATCTCAAGTATCTCGCGGCGCGCGCCTGGAACACGCAGGAGCCGATCGAGCAGGGCGGGCTCATCAAGTACGTGCACAACGGCGAGTACCACATGTACAACCCGGACGTGGTTGCGCTCTTGCAGGCCGCCGTGCTCACCGGCGACTACGAGCGCTATCGCCAGTTCGCGCAACTCGTGAACGAGCGGCCGGTCTCGACCTTGCGCGACCTGCTGGTGCCAAAGCACGACACGCGGCCGATCCCGCTCGACGAAGTGGAGCCGATCGAGGACATCGTGCGCCGCTTCGACGGTGCGGGTATGTCGCTCGGCGCGCTCTCGCCCGAAGCGCACGAGGCGCTGGCGATCGCCATGAACCGTCTCGGGGCGCGCTCCAATTCCGGCGAGGGCGGCGAGGACCCGGCGCGCTATCGCACCGAGAAGAATTCCAAGATCAAGCAGGTGGCCTCGGGCCGCTTCGGCGTGACGCCCGAGTACCTCATCAATGCAGAGGTGCTGCAGATCAAGATCGCCCAGGGCGCGAAGCCGGGCGAGGGCGGACAGCTCCCCGGGCACAAGGTCAACGAGATGATCGCGCGGCTCAGGTTCGCGCGACCCGGGGTCGGCCTGATCTCGCCGCCGCCGCATCACGACATCTACTCGATCGAGGATCTCGCGCAGCTCGTCTTCGACCTGAAGCAGGTGAATCCGCAGGCGCTCGTGTCGGTCAAGCTGGTTGCCGAGCCGGGCGTGGGCACCGTCGCCGCGGGCGTTGCGAAGGCGTACGCGGATCTCATCACGATCTCGGGCTACGACGGCGGCACGGGCGCGAGCCCGCTGAGCTCGATCAAGTATGCGGGCACGCCGTGGGAGCTCGGACTCGCCGAGACGCACCAGACGCTCAGGATCAACGACCTGCGCCACAGGGTGCGGTTGCAGACCGACGGTGGACTCAAGACCGGTCTCGACGTCATCAAGGCCGCGATCATCGGTGCCGAGAGCTTCGGTTTCGGCACCGCGCCCATGGTGGCGCTCGGCTGCAAGTACCTGCGCATCTGCCATCTCAACAACTGCGCCACCGGCGTCGCCACCCAGCACAACGTGCTCCGCGCCAAGTATTTCGTGGGGCTGCCCGAGATGGTGATCAACTACTTCCGTTTCGTGGCGCAGGAATGCCGCGAGCTCATGGCGCAGCTCGGTGTGCGGCGGATCGCCGACCTGATCGGGCGTACCGAGTATCTCGCGATCAGGGAGGGCTCGACGCCCAGGCAGAAGCGGCTCGACCTCAATCCCATTCTCTCGACCGCGGGCCTCGCGGACGACAAGCCGCAATACTGTCTCGAGGCGCACAACACGCCGTTCGACAAGGGCGAACTCGGCGAGCGGATGCTCGAGGACATGCGCCAGGCGATCGAGCTGCGCAAGGGCGGGCGCTTCGGTTACGAAATCGCAAACTTCAACCGCTCGATCGGCGCACGCATTTCGGGCGAGATTGCGCGCCGCTGGGGCGATCACGGCATGGCGGACGCGCCGCTCATCGTGCGCTTGCGTGGCTCAGCGGGACAAAGCTTCGGCGTGTGGAACGCGGGCGGGCTGCACCTGCATCTCGAGGGCGACGCCAACGACTACGTGGGCAAGGGCATGGCGGGCGGCAAGATCGTGCTGCGCCCGCCGCCCACCGCGACTTTCGTTCACAAGGACACCGTGATCATGGGCAACACCTGCCTGTACGGCGCGACCGGCGGTGAGCTCTATGCCGCGGGACAGGCCGGCGAACGTTTCGCTGTGCGCAATTCGGGCGCACTCGCGGTGGTGGAGGGCGCGGGCGATCATTGCTGCGAATACATGACCGGCGGCGTGGTGTGCGTGCTCGGCCGTACCGGCCTCAACTTCGGCGCGGGTCTCACGGGCGGCTTCGCCTACGTGCTCGATCTCGATCGCGGGTTTGTGGATCGCTACAACCACGAGCTGATCGACATTCACCGCATCTCGCCCGAGGGCATGGAGTCGAATCTCCAGCACCTGCGAAACCTGATCTCGGTGCACGTGCGCGAGACGGGGAGCGTTTGGGGCGATGAGATCCTCAACGACTTCCGGGCGTTCCTCGGCAAGTTCTGGGTGGTGAAGCCGAAGGCGGCCGCGATCGATTCACTGATCGAGAACCTGCGGCGCGCAGCTTAGGCAGCACACCATGGCCGACAAGCACCTGCAGTTCCTCGACATCCCGCGTCGCGACCCGGAAAAGCTGCCGATCGAGCAGCGCCTGCGCTCGTTTCGCGAGATCTACGCGCAATACGACAGCGCCGGCGCCGCGCAGCAGGCGGGCCGCTGCATCGCCTGTGGAAATCCTTTCTGCGAGTGGAAATGCCCGGTTCACAACTACATTCCTAACTGGCTGCGCCTCATCCAGGAGGGCAACCTGTTCGAGGCGGCCGAGCTTTCGCATCGGACCAACTCGCTGCCGGAAGTGTGCGGGCGGATCTGCCCACAGGATCGCCTGTGCGAAGGCGCGTGCACGCTGAACGACGGCCTGGGCGCGGTCTCCATCGGCGCCATCGAAAAATACATCACTGACGAGGCGCTGCGTGCGGGTTGGCGGCCGGACCTGTCGAATGTGCGGCCGACAGGCAAGCGCGTGGCGATCGTCGGCGCGGGACCTGCGGGTCTCGCGTGCGCCGACATCCTGGCGCGCAACGGCGTCAAGCCGATCGTCTTCGATCGCTATCCGCGCATCGGCGGCCTGCTGACGTTCGGCATTCCGCCTTTCAAGCTCGAGAAGGAAGTGGTCGAGACGCGGCGCGAGCTGATGGAAGGCATGGGTGTCGAGTTCGTGCTCAACACGGAAGTCGGCAGGGACGTGGCCTTCCAGAAGCTCCTCGATGAGCACGATGCCGTGTTCCTCGGCATGGGCACGTATGAATACGTGAAAGGCGGCTTTGCGGGCGAGGACCTGCCGGGCGTGTACGAAGCGTTGCCCTACCTGATCGCGAACATCAATCGCGAGCTCGGGCTCGACGGTTCCGCCGAAGCCTTCATCGACATGCGCGACAAGCGCGTGGTGGTGCTGGGCGGCGGCGACACCGGCATGGACTGCAATCGCACCGCCATCCGCCAGGGCGCGGAATCGGTCACGTGCACCTATCGGCGGGACGAGGCGAACATGCCGGGCTCGCGCCGCGACTTCAAGAACAGCAAGGAAGAAGGTGTCGAGTTCTACTTCAACGTGCAGCCGATCGAGATCGTCGGCACCGACGCCATCGAAGCGGTGAAGCTCGTGCAGACGAAGCTCGGGGCGCCCGGGCCGAAAGGCCGACGGATTCCGGAGCCGATTCCGGGGAGCGAATTCCTGGTGCCGGCGGACGCAGTGATCATCGCCTTCGGCTTCAATCCCAGCCCGCCACCGTGGTTCGACGAGTTCGGCATCGCGGTGCACCCGGGCGGCCGGGTGCGGGTCTCGGCGAATCACGGCCGGCCCTTTCAGACGACGCACCCGAAGGTCTTTGCGGGCGGCGACATGGTGCGTGGCGCCGATCTCGTGGTCACGGCGGTATTCGAAGGCCGCGAAGCCGCGCGCGGTATTCTCAACAGCCTCGCCTAGAGATACGACAGCCACCAATCGCTGCGTCGGCGCTTCACTGCCGCGAACCAGCGGCAGAGCGGATAGAGCAGCGCGAGCACGAGCAGCCACACGCCGTACACCACGGGAAGGCCGTAACCCCACTCGGGCGGAAAGTCCGGGAAAAATCCCGTCAGAACGCTTGTCCCGTAGCCCGCCCACAGGGCGACCAGTCCCGCGAGTGCGTGCGCGAGCACGATGTGCAGGACATAGAAGAACAACGGCACGCGGCCGAACACCTCGAGCACGCTCGCGAGTGTGCCGCGCCAGGTTTCGAACAAGACGAGAAGAAGCAGTCCCGGGCCAAGCGTCATCAGCAGGTAGAGCAGCGAAGGCGGGTACTTGTGTACCTTGAGAAATGACAGCACGGTGAAGGTCGTGCTCGACTGCACCGACCACGGGTGCGGGTCGCCGTAGACGTTCGCCAGCCGCAGCACGACGAAGGCGACGATCATCGCTGAGCCCAGTGTCAGCAACAGCCTGCGGCGCCGCTCGGGCTCGAGCTCGAACAGCCCGCCCATGACGTAGCCCAGCGCCATGACACCGATCCACGGGATCAGCGGGTAGCTCACGAACCCGATCGCGATCGGTTGCTGAACGTGCAGGACGGCCCAGAGCGGCGCCGCGACGCCGAATGTCTCGGGCTCGATGCCATCCAGCAGGTTGTGGCCCGCAATCATGGCCACCGCGATCGCGATGATCCACCCGAGCGGCAGCCGCGCGAGCAGGGCGAGCACGATCATCGACGCGCCGATGGCCCAGATGACCTGCATCATGAGCCCGAAGTCGTAGCGCAGGTTGAAGGTCCACGCGAGGGTCACCACGGTGAACTCGAGCACGACCAGCCAGAGGCCGCGCGTCACCAGGAAGCGTGTGAGCTCGGAGCTGGTGCAGCGCCTGCCGACCAGCCAGGCACTGACGCCGGCCAGGAAGATGAAGAGCGGCGCGCAGTAGTGCGTGATCCAGCGGGTGAAGAACAACGCGACGTCGGTGTGCGTGAGGTCGAGCGGGCGGAAACGCACATCAGTGAAATATTCGCGCACGTGATCGAGCGCCATCAGCACGATGACGAGGCCCCGCAGAATGTCGATCGCCTGCACGCGTACCCGCGTGCGCGCATGGGTGAGCGTCTGTGCGGCTGTGCCTTCGCGGCCAACGCGGCCGAGCTGCGACGATTCGACTGACACGACCAGCACTCCCTGTACGTGGCGCGCGCGTTCGCTTCGATGCGGCTAGAGCATGGCAGCGTGGCGGCGCCGCCATCAGCGCGTGCGGTCAGCCATAGAATGCGACTTTCGACAGTGCGCTATCCAGCCGGGGTCGGTGCTGGGCAAAAAAAGCCCCGCTTTCGCGGGGCTTCGGGCTGTCCGGGGCCTGGGTTTCTTATACTTTTCGTGGACCCCGGGGATTCTTCTTTTTCTCGATTCTTGTTATTTCTGGTTGCGACGACGAGAGAGCGCCACACCCATGCCGATGAGACCGATTGCGAGGAGCGCCAGCGTGCCGGGCTCGGGAATCGGCATGCGCCGATAGCCACTGGCGGTGAGGCGCGAGGAGTCGAACATGAAGTCGCCGCTCCAGCTCGAGATCACCACGTCGTACCTGCCGGTGAGATTGAGCTGCAGCCAGCCGACCAGCGAGGCGCCCTCGAAAACCGTGCCGTTGAACGCGTTGGTAAGGTCGAACCTGATGGTATCGCCGAACCAGCCACCGCCCGCACCCTCGATCAGCGCCCATTCGCCGGCGTTGAACCAGCCGTCATAACGGTCGTCGTAGAGGTGCACCGACAGGGAGTACCAGTCGATGTAATCGTTCAACGGACGGAATGAATCAGCGCCGTTGTCCGTGAGATTGTGTGTGTACGGATAGTCCGGTCCGATGTAGATGTCGGGGCTCGGATCGACGACGTCGGTCCATGTGTAAGGCACGTAGTTCGCGTTCGCCACGCTCGAGAGACCGGTCAGTAAAAGCCCGACCGCAAGGGTTCTCAGAATTCTCAGTTTCTTGTTAGACGACATTTGCAAAGTCCCCTTCAAAATCCGCTTCTCTGATCACTCGATACTTCGGTTCGGTTTCGCTCTTGGCACCTGCCACAGCTACCGTGGCTCGCTGGGGAGAAAGCAAGGCACGTGCCACACGTACAAAGACTCGATAGATCAATGAGATGCCTCGTCGATGAGCGAACCGGACTACGGTGCCTGCAAGAGCCTGTAAGAAACCCCGACAGCACTGCGCCCCCCGAGTGAATTGCCGCACATCGGCGCCAGCCGCGGCTTCGGCCGATCACTCGTTTAACCTATGCTGGTCCCGGCAAGCTACTGATATTAAGAGAAAATGGAACCGAGCGGTGAAGCCTGACCGGGACCAGCTGCGATCGGGCTAGGGCTGGCCTGTAAAGCCAGCCGACGATTCCGGTGCCTGGACGGGCCCTGACTGTGGCACCGGGACCGGAAAACGGGCGCCAACCCGTACACCGCCCGACGGTGGATTCTCAGCGAAGGCCCGCCCGCCGTGGAATTCCGCGATGAGGCGCACGATGTGCAGCCCCAGGCCGAAATGGGGTTTGCCGATTGCGTCGCGACGGAACTGGAACAGCGAGTCGAAGAGGCGCGCGCGAACCTCTGCGGGAATCGGCGCGCCGGGATTGAAGACGCTGAGCGCAATCGAATCACCTTCGCGCTCGAGCGCGAGTTCGATCGCCGCACCGCTCGCACTGAAATCGATCGCGTTCTCGACCAGCTTGTCGAGGAGCTGCACGATGAGCTCCGGCGCGCCGCTCAGCGGGCATTCGCCGTCGGCGCCGCGCGCCACGAATTGGTGCGAGCGAAACGTATCCGCGTAGGCGCGCGTCATCGAGCCCACCAGCTCGGCAAGATCGAAGCGCACGCGCTGCGTGTGGCGGATGGCTTCTTCGGTGCGCGTCGCCGCACCCATGGCCGTGAGAATCGCCTGGAGCCGATCGGTCCCTTCACGCGCGCGCTGCACATACACACCCGATGCATCGCGCTCGGATTCGAGGTTGTCGAGCGACGAGCGGACGATTGCGAGCGGCGTGCGCAATTCGTGCGAGAGCTTGCCGGCCAGCGTGCGCAGGTAATCCGTGTACTCGTTCAGGCGCTGGAGAAGGGCGGCAAAGCTTCGGGACAGGTCGCCGAGCTCATCGCGCGCGCCGGTTCCCGGTATCACCGCATTGACGCGCCCGTCCGGCGTGAGCGCGGTTTCAGCAGCGCGTTTCAGGCGCGCCAGGCGCAGCGAAATGACGGTCGCGAATGCCAGCAGCGCGAGCGCCGCCACCGCGGTGGCGATGAAGGTGATATTGAGCAAGCGCGTGAGCGCGCGATCCCGCAATGTCAGCAGGCGATCGTTCGCCTGCTCGAGCACCAGCACACCGAGCGGTTCCCCGGCGCTCTTGATCGGCGCGCTGACGGCGAGCAGCGTGCGGCGCTCGTCGGCCAGTCGAAACCACTTGCTGCCATTCGCGCCGGCGTAGGCCACGTCTGCCGGCGGATCGATGAGGCGGCCCGCGCGCATACGCCGAGTCGGCAGGCTCTCCCGTCCGCTTTCAAGGACGCGCCGATACAGGCTCTCGAGCCACCGGGCTGGGCGCACCGACTCGTAGTCCACGGCGGCGGCCGGTTGCAGCAGTCCCGCTTCGGCGAGCACCCAGCCGTTGATGTCCGCGACGGCTGCGCGTGTCGCAATCGGCAACAACGTATCGAGCTCGCTCGCTAGCCGCGCCGAAGGCAGGAGCAGTCTTCCGCGTGGCGCGTGTGTGGCCGGATCCAGCGTACCGATGCGAATGGGCGGCCCTTCGTCATCGGCGACGTCCACGATTTCGAAGCCGAGCTGCGAGCCCACCATCGAGGCAGGAACGCGGATCTCGAGCCGGTAGCCATGGGGTTCAGGCTGCCAGTACGCCTGGATGCGTGGTTCCGGGACTTCGCGGCGTTGTCCGTACGTGGAGACGACCGGTTGTCGCGCACTCAGGAGACCCGGCGCGCTGGTGGAAAACAGATAGAGCTCGTTCGTGCCATTCGGAGCGAGGAAAGCGATCCAGGCATGATCCGCTCGTGTCTCGGGATCCCGCTCCGTCGAAGACTGTTCGAGCCGTGGCGTGGCATCCGCGACGACCAGGAGCAGGTAGAGATTGCGATCATCGAACCCGGCAGCGTAGTCCACGTGCAGCGCTGCGCCGGCCGCAGGGAGCGGGGTCAACGCATCCGGTGGCAGGGCCCAATCGTCACCGTAGCCATCGAGCAGCGGCTCGGAGCGCAATCGATACGCATAGACATCGCCCGCGTCCGGATCGAAAGGCTCGGGCCGCGAGGACTCCGGGTAGAGCAGCTGCGGTCGAGTGGCGAGCAGATTCGCGAGTGTCGTGGCGCTCGCGAGCAACGCCTGCTCCTGGCCCTCGCGCAAGACGGTCTCCATTTCGCGCGCGTACCGGCAACCGGCCCAGGGAAGAAACAGCGTGAGCAGGGCGAGCAGCAGGAGCTGGTAGCGGAGCGACATCGAAAAGCGCGCGCCGGTCACTCGCTGTCGAGCCAGCGATAGCCCATGCCGTACACCGTATGGATGGCGTCGAAACCGGCGTCGACCGCGATGAACTTGCGGCGGATACGCTTCACGTGCGATGTGATGGTGTTGTCATCGAGCACCACGTTGGCCGCGTCCATGAGCTGCTGGCGATTTTTCACGTGCCCTGGATGCTCGGCGAGCGAGTGCACTATCCAGAACTCCGTGAGCGAGAGCGGCACGGCGCGTTCGCTCCAGGAGACCTGCAGGCGCTCGCTGTCGAGCAGCAACGGGCCACGCCGCAGGACCTGCTCCGATTTCGCCGGCCGGCTGAGCGCATCGATGCGCCGGAAGAGCGTCACGACTCGCGCGACGAGATGAGCGAGGCTGATGTCCTTGGTGAGGTAATCGTCGGCGCCGAGCCGCAATCCTGAAATGGCGTCGATCTCGCTGTCGCGCGCGGTGAGAAAGATGATCGGCAGGGTTGGCGACAGCGTGCGCAGCTCCCGGCAGAGCTCATAGCCGCCTTCCACTTCGTCTTCGAGCGAGATGTCGATGATGGCGAGGTCGGGCAGCCGCGAATTGAAGGCCTGCATCGCGAGGCGGCGATTCGCGAAGGCGCGCACGGCGTAGCCGTTACGCTCGAAGGCCGCCGCGTAGTTGGCGCGAATGGCGGGCTCGTCTTCGACGATCGCGATCAGTTTCTTCATCTGCGAACAGTCTACCGTGCCGTGGGCGGGCCAGAACGCTTGCCCGAATTGATCACAATTCATCAGGACCCGGTCCGAATCGCCCCATCCGCATGCCCCCATCCGCGGGCTCAATGGTCACGCCGAAGCGGCAATGTGCCGCGGAGAAAAGCCGATGGGCAGCCAGATCGAGACACGGCGGGTCCACACGCCGAGCGACAGGAATCCCTGGGTACGGTTCAACAGCCGTCGGGGGACGGGCTGTGAGCCCTTCGCGCAGCGGCTCTCACGCGCGCGGCTGCTCTTCCTCAGGCGCCGCGAAACGACCGCCAACTGGCTCGCTCTCGCGGTAGCGATCTCGCTCTACGCACTGCTCGGCTGGACGCATTCCGCCAGTGCCAATCCCGTCGACGGCGTGCGCGCCGGGAGTCTCCTGTTGCGCAACCGCAGCGGTGCCCTGCAACCCGCAGTGCGCGTCGACACGGTGGTCGAGGCGCAGGTGAGCGGCATGATCGCGCGCGTCACCGTGCGCCAGCAGTTTCGCAACGATTCGAGCGAATGGATGGACGCGGTGTACGTCTTTCCACTCTCCGAGAAAGCGGCGGTCGATCGGCTGGAGATGCACGTCGCGGAGCGCGTCATCGTGGGCGAGATCCGCGAGCGCGAGGCGGCACGCAAGGTTTTCGAGAGCGCGCGCCAGGCGGGCCAGCAGGCTAGCCTGGTCGAGCAGGAGCGGCCCAATCTCTTCACCAGTTCGCTCGCCAATGTGCCGCCGGGCGAGACGGTTGCGGTCGAGATCGGTTACCTCGAATCGCTCGACTACACCAACGAGCAGTGGAGCCTGCGCATCCCGCTCACCATCACGCCGCGTTACAACCCGGGCGACGGCGCTGAAGCTGCCACGACCGAAAAAACCGCACGCGTCGTGCCCGATGCGGCGCGCATTTCGCCACCGGTCGATCCGGGCGGCACCGATTCGCAACGCGCCTCGATTCGCATCTCGGTGGATGCCGGCTTCCGGCTCGCGAAACTCCGCAGCCTCCATCACGCGGTCCAGGTGAGCGACACGGACGGCCGCTATGCGGTGCAGCTCGTGGAGGAAGCAGTTCCGACCGATCGCGACTTCGAACTGGTGTGGTCGGCCGATATCGGGATGACGTCCGGCGCCGCGCTCTTTACCGAGCAGGTGGGCGGGGAGACCTATGCGTTGCTCATGCTCGTGCCGCCGCACGAGCAGCGGACGCGGGCCGCAGCGCCACGCGAGGTGATCTTCATCATCGACACTTCGGGCTCGATGCAGGGTCCTTCGATCGTGCAGGCGAAGGCGGCGCTCGCGATGGCGCTCGACCGGCTGCAGCCTACTGATCGCTTCAACGTCATCCAGTTCAACAGCTTTACCGAGACGCTCTTTCCCGAGCCCGTGGTCGCGAGCACTGC
>DATIEU010000431.1:0-4333 GCA_035455565.1 Steroidobacteraceae bacterium
AAGAAGTGGGGCAGCCCGCAGATCTGCGACGACGGCGTGACCATCGCCAAGCGCGTCACGCTCGCCGATCCGGCGCAGAACCTCGGCGCGCAGATGCTCAAGGAGGCCGCGTCGCGTACCGGCGACGCCGTCGGCGACGGGACCACGACCGCCACCCTGCTCGCGCACGCGATCTTCGGCGAGGGCCTGCGCAACGTCGCCGCGGGCGCGAGCGCCATCGACCTCAAGCGCGGCCTCGATCGTGCGCTCGAAACGGCGGTGCAGGGTCTCAAGCAGCTCGCAAAGCCCGTGAGCAGCCGCAAGGAGAAGGCGCAGGTCGCGACCATCTCGGCGCACAACGATCCCACGATCGGCGAGCTCGTGGCCGACGCGATGGAAAAGGTCGGCGGCGACGGCGTGATCACCGTGGAGGAATCTAAGACCACCGAGACCACGCTCGACGTCGTCGAAGGGCTGCAGTTCGATCGCGGCTATCTGTCCCCGTACTTCGTCACCGACCCGGCCGCGATGGAGGCAGTGCTGGAAGAGGCGTATGTGCTCATCTGCGATCGCAAGCTCAACATTCTCAAGGATATGATCCCGCTGCTCGAGCAGGTGGCGAAGTCTGGCCGCCCGATCCTGATCATCGCCGAGGACATCGAAGGTGAGGCGCTCGCCACGCTGATCGTCAACCAGATCCGCGGCGTCCTCAAGAACGCCGCGGTGAAGGCGCCGGGATTCGGCGATCGCCGCAAGGCCATGCTCCAGGACATCGCGACCCTGACTGGCGGACAGCTCATCTCGGAAGAGCTTGGCATCAAGCTCGAGGACGTATCGCTCGCCCAGCTCGGACATGCCAAGCGCGTGGTGGTCGACAAGGACAACACCACCCTCATCGGCGGCGGCGGCAAGAAAACCGACATCGAAGGCCGCATCCAGATGATCCGCAAGGAGCTCACCAAGACGACCAGCGACTACGATCGCGAGAAGCTCGAAGAGCGCCTGGCGAAGCTCTCGGGCGGCGTCGCGGTGATCCGCGTAGGAGCGCCGTCGGAGTCGGAGATGAAGTCGAAGAAAGATGCCCTCGACGACGCCATCAGCTCCACCAAGGCGGCGATCGCGGAAGGGGTCGTCCCGGGCGGCGGACTCGCGCTGCTGCGCGTGTGCCCGGCGGTGGCGGCGCTCGAGGAGCAGACGAGTGGCGACGAGCGCACCGGTGTTCAGATCCTGCGCCGGGCTCTCGAGGCGCCCACGCGGCAGATCGCGGAAAATTCCGCCGCCGACGGTGGCGTGGTCGTGGATCGCATGCTGAACAGCACCGGCAACATGGGCTTCGACGCGGCCCGCAAGCAGTTCGTCGACCTGCTCGAGGCGGGCATCATCGATCCGGCCAAGGTGGTGCGGCTGGCACTTGAGAACGCGGTATCGGTGGCGAGCGTGCTGCTCCTCACCGAAGCGACGGTGACGGAGAAGCCGGAGAAGCGCGAGGAGCGCGCGCCGCCAGAGGCGGGCATGTGAACGTCCTGGGATACACGCCGGTGCGGGTGCGGGTCGTCGTGGCGGATGAGAGCGAGGCACGCTTCTACGATCTCTCCAATCCGCGCGCGCGGCCCAGGCTCTGCGGTCGCGTGACAAATCCTGCGGCACATCTGCACGACCGCGATCTGAAGTCGGACCGGCCAGGGCGCGTCTTCAATCGCGCCGCAGGCACGGGGCGCCGCGGCGCAGTCGCGCATCACGCGACCGGCGGCGAACGCCGGCCACGCACCGAGGAGGCGCGGCGCTTTGCCCGCCGGATTGCCCGCGAGCTCGCGCAAGCGCAACAGCAGGATCGGTTCGATCGACTGGTGCTGATGGCGGGCCCGCGGTTCCTGGGAACTTTGCGCGCGGCCTTGCGCAGGTCCATTCGCGCTGCGGCCACCGAAGTCCCGAAGGACCTGGTGCATCAAGGCGAGCAGGTGCTCCGCAAACATCTGCCGGGAGAGCTCTTTCTGCCCTTGCAGGGCGGAAAGCGTGCGGCCGTGACGCCGGCCACGAAGCACCGATAGTCTGCGAGAGCAGTCAGTGCTCCGGAGCATCGCTCCACGTCTTCGCTAGACCGCCTTCGGGGTGTGCGTGCGATTGCAATCATAGGTCACACGCACGATACCGTTTGCCGGCGGCTCGAGCATGAAGCCGCAGTGCTTCGCGAGATGCAGCATCCGCGAATTGTCCGCGAGGACCTCGCCGACGATGCGCTGAATGCCACGCTCTTCGCAGTAATGCACCAGCTTGGACAAGAGCGCGCTGCCCAGCCCCCGTGCCTTGAGATCGGAACGCACGAGAATGGCGAATTCGGCCTCGATATTGTCGGGATCGGCGTGCGCGCGCGCGACGCCCAGTGTCTCGTTCGCCCCGGTCGTCGCATCGCGGACTTCGGCGATGAACGCCATGGCGCGCTCGTAGTCGATCTGCGTCAGGCTGGCGAGGTCCCTGCCCGATACGGCGCGAATCGCGCGGAAGAACCGTGTGCGCAGGTCCTCCGGGCTCACGCGAGCCAGGAAGGCGCTGTGCTGCGGCTGATCCTCGGGACGAATCGGCCGCAACAGCACGCGACGCCCCTCGAACTCGAGGTATTCCTCGAGTTCCTTGGGATACGGGCGGATCGCGAGCCGCTCGACGCTCCTCAAGCTGGTGGGTTTAAGGGTGACGCGCGCATCGAGCGCGAGCACACCGTGCTCGTAGGCGAGCAGCGGATTGATGTCGAGCTCGGCGATCTCCGCGCAATCAACCGCCAGCTGCGCGACTTGCACCAGCGCCAGTGCCAGCGCCTGCGAATCGACCGGCGGGCGGTTGCGAAACCCCATGAGCAGGCGATGCACGCGGGTGCGTGAGATCAGCTCGCGGGCGAGCGTCAGGTTGAGCGGTGGCAGCGCCACGGCCCTGTCCCGCAGGACTTCCACCGCCACCCCGCCCTGACCGAACAGCACGATGGGACCGAATGTCGCATCGACCACGATGCCGGCGATCAGCTCGACGGCATGATCCCGCCGGATCATCGGCTGCACCGTAAAACCTTGCAGCCGCGCCGCAGGACGCTCATGACGACATCGCGCCAGCATGCCCTCGGCCGCAGTCTCGAGCTCGGCCGCGGTGGCGATGTCGAGCGCAACGCCCCCCACATCGGACTTGTGCACGAGATCGGGAGACAGAATCTTCAGCGCGACCGGGTAGCCGAGCTCATCCGCGATCCTGCGCAACTCCATGAGGTCACGCGCCACGCGAGTGTCGACGACTGGAATCCCGTATGCGGCCAGCAGCTGCTTGGCCTCGTGTTCCGCGAGTTGAGTGCGCCCCTGTGCCAGCACGCTCGCGAGCAGAGAGCGCGCGAGCTCCGGCTTCGGCTGGAAGCTTTCGGGTATCGATGCGGGCGCTTCGAGCAACTGCCGCTGATTGCGGTCGAACTGAACGACCTGCAGGAATCCGCCAACCGCCTCCTCGGGCGTCGTGTAGGTCGGCGCGCCCGCAGCGGCGCATATGGCCTGCGCTCTGCGTACCGATTCGCCGCCCATCCAGCACGTGAGGATCGGCTGTCGCGTTCCCGAGAGCAGCGGCTCGCAGGCGCGCGCGATCCGGGTTGCAGCGACAATGGCCGTAGGAGCATGGATGAGCAGCACTGCATCGACACCGGGATCGGCCAACGCTGCTTCGAGCGCTGCCACGTAACGCTCGCGCGGCGCATCGCCGACGATGTCGATCGGATTGCCGTGCGACCAGTTGGCGGGCAACGCCTGGTCCAGCCGTTGCAGCGTCGCAGGCCCCAAGGCAGCCAGCGTTCCGCCGCCTTCCATGAGCGCATCGGTCGCCATCACCGCCGGCCCCCCACCGTTACTCACGATGGCGAGACGCTCGCCCGCGAGCGGTTTCATGCGTGCCAGCGTTTCGACTGCGTCGAACAGCTCGCGCGTCGTGCGCACGCGCAGCATGCCCGCGCGCCGGAAGGCCGCATCGTAAACATCGTCGGATCCCGCCAGCGCCCCGGTATGCGAGGTCGCGGCCCGGGCACCCTCGTGAACCCTGCCCGCTTTCACCGCGAGTACGGGCTTGTTGCGCGCTGCCGCGCGCGCCGCGGACATGAACTTGCGCGCGCTGGTGACCGCTTCCACGTAGAGGAGGATCGCCCGCGTGTGCGGATCTTCCCCCAGGTAGTCGAGCAGGTCGCCGAAATCGACGTCCAGTGAATTGCCGAGCGAGATGAAGTGCGAGAAGCCGATGCGCCGCAGATGCGCCCAGTCGAGGAGCGCGGTGGTGAGCGCGCCCGACTGCGCGACGAAGGCGAGGTCGCCCGCAAGCGCGTCGGTGTGCGCGAAGCTCG
>DATIEU010000432.1:0-6853 GCA_035455565.1 Steroidobacteraceae bacterium
CACTGCTAACCTGGACGCCGCGCTCGATTACGTGGCCGCGCTCCAGGCGGACAACGGCACCGAGATGTTGCCGGCGCTCGAAGCGGCGTTTGCGATGCCCGCCAGTGCGGACCACCTGCGCCAGATCGTGTTCATCACCGATGGTGCGGTGGGCAATGAAGAGCAGCTCCTCGCTCTCATCAAGAGCCGGCTGGGGCGCGCGCGGTTGTTCACGGTCGGCATCGGATTGGCGCCCAACGGGCATTTCATGCGGGGCGCCGCCGCCATGGGACGCGGCACTTTCACGTTCATCGGTTCTGGGCGGGAGGTGCAGGAGCGCATGGGGCAGCTCTTCGAAAAGATCGAATCGCCTGCGCTCACGGATGTCGATCTGCGCTGGCCCGAAGGGGTAAGCGCCGAGCTCGCACTGAACTCGGTTCCGGACGTCTATTACGGCGAGCCCGTGGTCCTGACTGCCCGGCTGGTGGGATCGGTAAAGGGATTGCTGTCGATCACCGGGCGCAGCGATTCGGGCTACTGGCTGCGACAGGTGCCGCTCTCGATCGCGAAGGCCCATCCAGGCGTTGCCTCGCTCTGGGCTCGCGGCCGCATTGACGATCTGCTCGATGAGCGCCGCGCGGGTGGCGATCCCGACATCATTCGCCGCGATGTGCTGGCGCTCGCCCTGGCTCATCGGCTGGTGAGCCCGTTCACCAGTCTTGTGGCGGTCGATAAGACTCCCGTGCGACCCGCGGGTGTGTCGAGTGGCAGGACGGCCGTTCCGAATGTTGCGCCCGCAGGATCCGCCTGGTCCGGCGCCGCCGTGGGTTACCCGGCGACGGCCACGCCCGCCTCGGTGCACGCCGCCTTCGGTGCCGCACTCTTGCTGCTGGGTCTGGTGGCGCTGGCACTCGCGCGCCGGGAGCGCGCATGAGGCTTCGCGTGGCAACCCCGGCACTACTGCTGGCTCTTGCGAGCTGGCAATTTGGCTCGGCCGCCTATATCCACGCCAAGGCGTTGCTTGCGCAGGCGCTTCTGGCACGCGCCTGGGATCGAACACTCGCGGGCGAACGTACCGTGCGACCGTGGCCCTGGGCGGATATGCATCCGGTTGCGCGTCTGCTTGCCCCGGCGCAAGGCCGCGACCTGATCGTTCTCGACGGCGCCTCGGGTCAGGCACTCGCCTTCGGCCCGGCCCACATTCTCGGCACCGCCCTGCCCGGGCAGGGCGGTTCGGCAGCCATCGTCGGTCACCGCGATACCCACTTTCGCTTCCTGCGGGATCTGCGTAGCGGCGACGCGCTGGAAATCGAGAGCCTCGACGGCGCGCGGCTGCGTTACACGGTCACGGGCCTGCGCATCGTGGATACGAGGGTGGAGCAGCTGGTACTCGACGCCGACGCGGAGACGCTGCGCCTCGTCACCTGCTATCCGTTCGATGCCGTGCGGCCCGGCGGACCGTTGCGTTTTGAAGTCATCGCAAAACCTGAACAAAACCTGTCTGAACGCACGAGTGTCGCCGCCAGGCAACGCAAATCGAGCGAACAGCGCGCTGAATCTGGAGTCCAATCCCCCACGAATAAGGTGATGTCATGAGCCTTCGCGACCGAGTACAGAACACCGCCATGAACTGGATCGCCCTCGGCGTCCTGCTGGGCGCCTGGCACATGGAAGCGCGCCTCGATCGGACCTTGGGTTCCATGAACGCGCACGTCGCCAAGCCTCCTTCCGGGCGGGGAACCCAACTCTGGAACGGCGAGCCGGGCGGGACTTCGTGGATCAGCCGCGCTGCCGCCGGCGCGCCGCTGGTCGGCGTGCGACATGTTGTGCCGCCGGCCTCGGTCTACACGCCGGTCAGCACGCTGCGGCTGGTGCGCCGCTGGTTGCCGGGCGTCTAAGACGCTCCTCGTGCCAATCGGCTTGCAGTATCGGGTCCAGACCGCGACAACTCTGCCGACAGTCGCCATTTTGGACCTGTCCCCGCGCGCAATCGGGTGGGTCGCGTGGTCGCGACCTGGTAGCTGAGTGGCCTAGAACGCGCCGACGCCGGTCAGCTCCCGGCCGACGGTGAGTTGATGCACCGTCTCCGTGCCTTCGTAGGTGATGACGCTCTCGAGGTTGAGCATGTGCCGGATCGGCACGTACTCGGCGCTGATACCCGCGCCACCGAGAATGTCGCGGCAATCGCGTGCCACATCGATCGCCATGCGCACGTTGTTCCACTTGGCGAGCGATACCTGGGAGGGCGCCATTTCGCCCTTGTCCTTCAGGCGGCCCAGGTGCAGCGACAGGAGCTGCGCCGCGGTGATGCGGCGCGCGTGGTCCGCGAGGCGCATCTGGATCGCCTGAGTGTGGGCCAACGGGCGGCCGAACAGCACGCGGCTCTTCGTGTATTCGAGGGCCTGGCCGAGGCAGGCCTGCGCCGAACCGATGACACCCCACGTGATGCCGTAGCGCGCCTGGTTCAGGCATGAGAGCGGGCCTTTGAGGCCGACGACCCCCGGCAACACGTTCTCCTCCGGTACCACGACATTGTCGAAGAAGAGGCTCGAGGTCACGGAGGCTCGCAACGAGAACTTGCGCTCGATCTCCGGGGCCGCAAAGCCCTTCATGCTCTTCTCGACCAGGAAGCCGCGGATCCCTTCCTCGGTGTTGGCCCAGACCACGGCGATGTCCGCGATGCTGCCGTTGGTGATCCACATCTTGGCGCCGTTCAGCACCCAGTGCTTGCCCTTGCGGCGCGCGTGCGTGCGCATGTTGGCTGGGTCCGATCCGCCGTGGGGCTCGGTGAGACCGAAGCAGCCGATGACTTCGCCCTTCGCCATCCCGGGAAGGAATTTTTCCTTCTGCGCCTCGCTCCCGTAGGTGTAAATCGGGTACATGCAGAGGCTCGTCTGCACCGAGACGAAGCTGCGAATTCCTGAGTCGCCGCGCTCGAGCTCCTGGCAGATGAGCCCGTAGCTCACCGCGTTGAGACCGGCGCAGCCGTAGCCCTTGAGGTACACGCCGAGGAGTCCAAGCTCCGCCAGCTCGCGCACGATCTCACGCGGAAAACGATGCTCCTCGAAGCAGCGCCCGATGATCGGGAGCACCTTCTCGTCGACCATACGCCCGACCGTGTCCTGCACCATCTGCTCCTCTTCGGAGAGCTGCGCGCGGACGTTGTAGAGGTCGAGTGGATTGAGTGCGGGAGCGGCGTTCTTGCGCGCCGGTGCGGCGTCACTTGCCTTGGTGGCCACGGTGTTCTCCAGCGCCTCGTGTGATCGCGTGTGTGCTGCGGAAATGGGCCGCGAATCATACAGCAGGACGGTGAATTCGCCGCCGGCCGTCAGGCTTGGCGGTACGAATGTAGAGATGCCGGATACCCGCGAATGATGATCCGTCGGCAGTCAAATCGGATGACTTGGGGCTGATTGTTGCCTAGAATGGCAACAGAAATGGACCTGCAGTCGCTCTCGACGTTCGTCAAGGTCGTCCAGACCGGCAGCTTCACGAAAGCTGCAGCGGCTATCGGTACACACAAAGCTCGCGTGAGCCGCGGCCTGTCTGGTCTCGAAAAAGAGCTCGGTGTTCGCCTCCTCGAACGCACCACGCGCCGCGTGCGGCTCACGGAAGTCGGCCAACAAATCTACGACCAGGCAGTGGGTGTTCTGGCCGCGGTCGAGGACATCCAGTCGATCGCGGGCAACCTGCAGAAGGACCCGCAAGGGACCTTGCGACTCACCATCTCGTCCGACCTCGCGATCACCGGTGTGGGCCGCTGGATCGACGCCTACGCCGAGCGCTACCCGCAGGTCTCGCTCGAAATCGACGTGAGCGGGCGCCCCGTCGACGTGGTCGCTGAAGGGTTCGACCTGGGACTGCACACGGGTCCGCTCGAGGAGTCGGCGATCGGTGCGCGCAAGGTCGGCGAGCTCACGTACGGGTTGTACGCGAGCCCTGCCTATCTCGAGCGTCAGGGGACGCTTCAGGACGGCGATGACCTGCGCAAGCATCCGCTCATCATGTTCTCGGGTAGCGGTCAACGCGGCTGGCGACTCGTCACGTTGTCGCGCGAGCTGCGCATCGATGGCCCGGCCCGCCTGCGCGCCAACGACAGTCTCGTGGTTCGCGACGCCGCCATGCGTGGGCTCGGCATCGCCCTGCTGCCCGCTGCGATCGGCAAGGAGGAGGTCAGCCGCGGCACTCTCAAGCGCGTGCTGTCAGCGTGGTCCTCGCCCAAGGTGCCGGTGCACGCCATCTTCCTCGGCGGGCGGGATTTGGTCCCCAAGGTGCGCGCCTTCATCGATCTCGCGATGAGCACGCCGCTGACCTGACCCAAAAAGAAACCCTCCCTCCCTTGCGGGAGAGGAGGGCTAAGGGGGGTTCGTCAGAAGCTCTGGCTGATCGTGAGCCCGGCCCAAACCGGATCGCGGCTGCCCAGGCCATCGCGGATCTCGGCGGTCTGGTAACGCATGGCGTAGCTCACCTGCGTACCGCCGGAGGATCGCGCGGTGACCCCGAGCCAGATCTCACCGATCACGTGATTCAGGTCGGAGGCGCCGAGGCGATGGTCGCTGTCGCGGAACTGCCCTTGCAGGAAGGCGTTGTAAGCGCGCAGCCGTGCTTTGGCGCCCGCCCAGACGTAGAGCTCGCGTAAGCCGTTTCCGCGCCGGCGCTCGACCGGCGATGGCTGGGCAATGTAGTCCACGCGTTCCGGGTTGAACGTCCACCAGGATGAATTGATGTTCCCGAGGCGCGTCGAGAAGGCGTAGCTCACCTCGGTGAGATAGCCGGCACTCAACTCCCAGGTCGTTTTCGCCTCGACGAGGCGGCTCCCGAGTGTGAGTCGCTGCGCGCGCAAGCGCGAGCCGCCGGTGACATAGCGCGCCGTTGGCTCGCCGCCGGCCGAGATCTGGTGGTCGTAGCCCTGCGCCACTTCGCTGCCCACGGCGCGATGCACGGCTTTGTGGACATCCGAGGTCAGCGAAAGCCCGAGCACTCCCAGCGTGAGATCGGTGTGGCGGGCCGAGCGCCCATCGGGAGCGACGTACTGCCGTGCCCCGGTCACGAACACCATGCTCGCGTACGGACGATCGTCAAGGTCGACATCCTTCGTAAGGAGGTCCTGCGGCGTGAAGCTGACCCATCCGAGCTGCACCGCGTGGTTGATCGCAGCGCTCCGCGCGCGCTCCCCGACCACGAGCCGGTCGATACGGCGAAGCAACGGATCGAGCGACCACCAGTAATCGGCTGTTTGCGGTCCGCTCACGGTGAGACCAAAACCGCCGGTGTAGTCGCGATCGCTCTGCGTAGGCCCGAAGAGATCGTTGTCGATGGCGAGGGACCAACCGCGTGCGGGCGCCTCGATGGCCGGCTCCGAATAGGCGCGTTCGATCAGCACGTCGACCGCGGACGTGTCCTGAGCGGCGGGCTCCTGCGCGACAGCCAGTGCCCAGACGCCCGCGGTCGCCAGCGCGATGAGCCATCGCACTCGACGGAGTACCCGGGTTGTCTGACGCGCATTCACCGTAAATACCTCTCATTGAGATTCGCGCGAGCCTCAAACTAACGATGTGCACTGCACCGAAAAATCCGGCGCGACGACATTCATTGATTCCGGAAAAGCAAGAATCGGCGCGCGGTGGCGTTCCCTCGAGCGACCATTCGCCCGTCGACGGCTTGCGGATGCAGATGTCGCGCGGATGCGTGCGTGAAAAGGATCGCGCGATCACGTCCGGCGCGTTAGCACCGTTGGTCAGTGCGCAGACTGACTTCGGTCTGTCGTCGGTCATGACCGTCGACCAGATGACCGTTGGTTATGACGATCGACTAAAAAGGAATACCGGCGCGGCGGAAAAGGTGGGCGAGCAGCCACAGCGGGCCGATCATCAGGAACTGGATGTCCTTGAAGAAGGAAGGTCTCTTGCCTTCGATCGCGTGACCGATGAACTGGCCGATCCACGCGACCACGAAGAGCGCGACACAGGTCATCCATAGCGGCACGGCCAGTTGATCGAGCCCGTAGACGATCGCGAGCATCGCCGCCATCACCAGGATCATCCCGACGCCCAGGCTCGCGGACAGCGTGAAGTAGTAGATCACCGCGGCGAGCGCCACGAGCGTCGCCCAGTTGAAAAACGGCGAGCTCGCACGCAACGACCCCGGGAAGGGCAGCGCCCACAACAAGCCGACGACGCTCAACAGGATCACCGGTACGCACACCCAGTGCAGCGCCTTGTTCGTGCCATGGCGATGGCTGTCGGCGTACTCGTCGAACCAGGCTTGCGCAGTGCGCGTCATGACGGCAAAGCTACGCCCGCGGTTCATGCCCCGCAAGACAACGTGGACGTGCCATGAGCAAGCCGACACTCGGCCAGCGCGTGATGCAGTACTTCGCCAGCGCGCGCTACATCTCCGATGCGCGGCGACTCGAGCTCTATCCGCCGTTCTTCCTGATGCGCGTCAAAGTTCTCGAAGTGAGCGCCGACTGGCGGCACCTGCGCATACGACTGCCGCTCAACACCTTCTCGCGAAATCCGGGCGGCGTGATGTTCGGTGGTTACCAGGCCGCGGTGGCCGATCCGATCGCGGCGATCGCATGCGCGCGAGTCTTCCCCGGCTACTCGGTGTGGACGCGCGCGATGACGATCGATTTTCAACGCGGCGGCAGCACGGATCTCGAGCTGCGTTTCGATTTGCCGCATGACCTGGAAACGGAAGTTCGTCGCGAATTGGAGACAGCGGGGCGAGCCACACCCACATTCGAGTATGGCTATTATTTGAGCGATGGAACGCGCTGCAGCGTGGTGCGCAATACGGTTGCGATCCGGCACAAGGGCTATCGCAAAGCAACGACGCCACCTGCACCGGAGCGAGGCCTCTAGATGAGAAC
>DATIEU010000433.1:0-3382 GCA_035455565.1 Steroidobacteraceae bacterium
GGATGATCCATCACGTCGGCAAGAATCAGCGACTGCGCGAGCTCCCGCTGTTGTTGCATGTCCCGGCGCGGCAGCGACAGCGCCGTGGCAAAAGCCTGCGGATTACCGAGCCGCTGACTGCTCGCGTGCAGGCGCGGCAACACTTCCATGAGCAGCAACGGCTGCCTCTGCAAAGCGATGGTGAGGAGCTTGACCGCCAGCGCATCGTCACCGGATGCCTGCGCGATGGTGGCACGCACCAGCGCTGCGCGCGGAAAGCGCCGCCGCTCGCGACGCGACTCTCGCAACAACCGGCGGGCCTCGTCGACGTCGCCCTGCGCCAGCGCGGCTTCCGCGAGCTCGCAGAGGTAGTGCGCCACTGCGGTCGGTTGCAGGTCGCCGCCACTCGCCTCGAGCTGGCGATGCGCGGCGATGGCCTGCGACCAGTCGCGCTGTTGTTCGTAGATGCGGGCGAGCGCGCGCAGAGCGGCAATACGGTGCGTGGGCGACGTCGTCAGTCGCTGGTAGAGCTGTTCCGATCGATCCAGCAGTCCAGCACGCAGGTAGTCGACCGCCAGCTCGAGCACGGCCTGCTCGCGCGGCGCGGTTTCGAGACCCGGCCGATCGAGGATGCTCTGGTGGACGCGGATGGCGCGATCCACTTCGCCGCGGCGGCGAAACAGGCTCCCGAGCGCAAAATGGATTTCGACCGTCTCGCTGTCGACGTCCAACATGCGCGTGAAGACTTCCACCGCGCGGTCGGGCTGTTCGTTGATGAGATAGTTGAGCCCCGCGAAATAGTCCGCCGGCAGGTCGCGGCGTACGCGGGGCGGCGCCGCACCTTGCGCGCGCCTGCCCAGAAACCAGCCGATGATGCCCGCGGCCGCGACCAGGAGCGCGGCGAGCACTGGGGAATCAAGCGCCATCGTGCGGCACGATCCGCAGGTTCTTGAGCTCGGCTTCCGCGAGCCGCAGGTCGCGGCGCAGGTCGGCGCGCTCGCTCGTGAGCCTGCGAACGAAACGCCAGGCCGCGAACACGCCCGCGAGCCAGCCAATCATGAATGCGATGACCAGCCATTGACCGGTGGTGAGCTCGATCTGCGCGAACAGCACGTCGACGCGCAGGCGCTCGCCATTGACGGCCACGACTACCGCGCCGAGCAGGAATGCGATTACGACGATCAGGATGTAAGCCGCGCGTGGCATGTGAACACTTTAGCAGCGGCTCACGACGAGGGTGAGCGTGCACGACGGAGATGGACGCCGGCGTGTGGTCTGCCGAGAGCGGCCACCCACGTATGCGTTGGCCTAGTCGTGAATCGGTTCGTCGGAGCCGCCGTTGACGCGCTCGCGCAGGTCCTTGCCGGGCTTGAAGTGCGGCACATACTTGCCGGCGAGCGCGACCGCCTCGCCGGTCTTGGGGTTGCGGCCCTGGCGCGGCGGGCGGAAATGCAGCGAGAAGCTGCCGAAACCGCGGATCTCGATGCGCTCGCCCTGGGCGAGCGCATCGCTCATGATCTCGAGAATCTGCTTCAGCGCCAGCTCCACGTCTTTCGCGGGCAGGTGCTTCTGCTTGGCCGTGATGATCTCGATCAGTTCCGACTTGGTCATGCGATAGCCCCGTCAGTCCTGTCCGCCGATGTGCTCCTTGAGTAGATCACCCAGGCTCGTGCCGGAAGACGTTTCGGTGGTCTTGTAGCTCTGCACGGCCTCAGCTTCTTCGTGTGCCTCCTTGGCCTTGATGGAGAGCGCAATCGTCCTGCCCTTGCGATCGACGCCGGTGAACTTGGCCTCGACTTCCTCGCCCACCTTGAGAATCGCGCGCGCGTCCTCGACGCGATCACGCGACAGTTCCGAGGCGCGCAGGTTGCCCTCGACGCCGTTGCCAAGATCGATCACCGCGCCCTTGGCATCGACTTCCCTGACCACGCCGCGGACGATACTGCCCTTCGGGTGATCGGCGAGGTAGCTCGAGAACGGATCCTTGGCGAGCTGCTTGATGCCCAGTGAAATGCGCTCGCGCTCGGGGTCGATGGTGAGCACCATCGCCTCGATCTGCTGGCCCTTCTGGAAATTGCGCACCGCCTCTTCGCCCGGCACGTCCCAGGAAATGTCGGAGAGGTGCACGAGGCCATCGATGCCGCCGGGCAACCCGATGAAGATGCCGAAGTCGGTGATCGACTTGATCTGGCCCTGCACCTTGTCGCCGCGGTTGTAGTTGTCGGCAAACTCCTTCCAGGGGTTGGCCTTGCACTGCTTGAGGCCGAGCGAAATGCGGCGGCGCTCTTCGTCGATGTCGAGCACCATCACTTCGACTTCCTGGCCGACGTGCACCACCTTCGCCGGGTTCACGTTCTTGTTGGTCCAATCCATCTCGGAGACGTGCACCAGGCCCTCGACGCCCTCCTCGATCTCCACGAAGCAGCCGTAGTCGGCGATGTTCGTGACCTTGCCGAAGAGCCGCGTATTGGGCGGGTAGCGGCGCGAGATCGCCGACCACGGGTCGGCGCCGAGCTGCTTGAGACCGAGCGAGACACGTGAGCGTTCGCGGTCGAACTTGAGGATGCGCACTTCGATTTCGTCGCCGACCTTGACGACTTCGGAAGGATGCTTGACACGCTTCCACGCCATGTCGGTGATGTGCAGGAGCCCATCGATGCCGCCGAGATCGACGAACGCGCCGTAGTCGGTGAGGTTCTTCACCACGCCCTTGACGACCGAGCCTTCCTGCAGGTTGTCGAGCAGCGCATTGCGTTCGGCGCTGTATTCCTGCTCGACTACGGCGCGGCGCGAGACCACGACGTTGTTGCGCTTCTGGTCGAGCTTGATGACTTTGAACTCGAGGGCCTTGCCCTCGAGGTAGGACGGGTCGCGTACCGGACGCACGTCGACCAGCGAGCCGGGCAGGAACGCGCGGACGTTCTCGATCTCGACGGTGAACCCGCCCTTGACGCGGCCCGTGATGATGCCGCTGACGATCTCTCCCGCCTCGAATGCCTTCTCCAGGCGTGTCCAGGTGCGCGCGCGCTTGGCCTTCTCGCGCGAGAGGCGCGTTTCGCCCGAGCCGTCTTCGACGGTATCGAGGGCGACCTCGACCTCATCGCCCGCCTTGACCTCCATTTCGCCCTTCTCGGAGCGGAATTGTTCGGCGGGTATGACGGCCTCGGACTTGAGGCCTACGTTGACGATCACGTAGTCCGAACCGACCTCGACGACGTGGCCGGTCAGGATAGTGCCAGGCTTGATCCGCTGGCTGGCGATGCTCTGCTCGAATAGTTGGGCGAAACTCTCGGTCATAAAAATGGTACTGGATGGGTCCTCGCGACCCGCTTGGCATGGCCCTGAAGGCACTCCCGGCCCTCACGGGGAATTTATTTACAGGTCCACGTCCTGTGGACCCACT
>DATIEU010000434.1:0-4521 GCA_035455565.1 Steroidobacteraceae bacterium
TGGGCGCCGCGGACCAATTGCTGTAGCCCAGAGTTACGCTCGACCCCGGAACCGGAATCGGCCCATCGTTGTTCACCCAACGCCAGCCCTCGCGGGGTTCTGCGGCGAGAGATCCCTGGAATCCACCGACCCAGACCTGCCACTGCGCCAGTGGAGGGTTGGCGTTCATCAGCAACTCATCAACGATCCACTGGTTCTCGCTGGACGAGGTGATGGTCGCCAGGTGCGCCGGCACGCCTGCTGGTTGCTGCGGGAGCGCGGCGACGCAGGCTTGGGCCTGATCCCATGTGATCCCCGGGGACGCGTACAGAAAGTAGGTGTGACCGGTTTCATCGTTGATGGCGGTCCCCGCCCCGCTGAAACTGGGGCAAGCGGCCTGGGCATGCACCGATCCCGCGGCAAAAAGCGCCGTCAGACCGGCAATCACGGTGATTCTCACATCCATGTCTCGGTCCCCTACTGCGTGCATGGCCGACGGCCATTGCACTGTTCTGTGTGTATTACTTGCGGCGGGTCTCGGAATGCCCGACCCACTCGAGGTGCAGCCGTCGTGGGCCGAGTCGACCTGGAGCAGGACGTCTGCGATTTGCGAAGCGTATCACAAACTCGATTGCGAACCGGTTGCAACGGCTTGCGTGACCGGCAGGTTATGTCAGTCGGCACCGTCAATGCCCCATCCCTGCCTGCCCAGGGTCGCGGCCCGGCGTCGGCTTCTCAGCAAGCTCGTCTTCTGCCCCGTAACCGCGCAATGTGCTTGGCGTTTACGTCGCGCCGGTGGGCTTGAGGTTGTACTCCGCCGCCCAGCGGGCGGCGTTGTTGACGTTAAGTGGTAGCGCCCCGACGTCGGCCTGCAGCACCGCCAACCCTTCGAGCAACAGCTTGCCACCCTGCGCGGTCTGCCCCAGGCCCAGCAGCGCGGCGCCTTCCGTGCTGCTCGCGGCCGCGGTACGCCAGTTGGCAGCACCCAGCGCCGGCAGGCAGATCGCCCGTGCCTCCGAAGCGGCGATTCGCGCCTCCTCGAAGCGCCCGGTCTCGACCAGCAGCGTGGCTAGCAAGGTCAGCGCGCCAGCGACGTCCGTGTGCTCGTTGCCGAGCAGATTCCTCTGCAACTGCAGCGCCTCGCGCAGCATTGGTTCGGCCGCCGCGTAGTCGCCCGCCTCCATCTGCCACATCGCCACATTGGCCATGCCACGTGCCGTCGACGGATGCTCGGGCCCTGCCGTGCGCCGGTACATGTCGAGCGACTCCTGCATCATCCTGCGGGCGCCCGCGGCGTCGCCCTTGTCGTGCAACACGAAGGCCAGGTTGTTCAGCGCCGCTGCAATATCCGGGTGTTCGTCGCCGAGCAGCTTGCGCTGCATGGCAATGGCCTCGCGGTACATGGCCGCCGCTTCGCCGTATTTCTTTTGGTCCGTGAGGACATACGCGATGTTGTTGAGGCTCGCCGCGATTTCAGGGTGCGCATCGCCGAGCAGGACGCGCTTCATCTGCAACCCTTCCCGGTACAGCGCTTCGGCCTCCTGATACTCGCCCATGTCGCTCAACACCGTGCCGAGATTGCTCAGCGCCTCGGACAGGTCCGTGTGCGGCCCCTTGTGCAGCCCCCTCTGCAACTCGACAGCCAGGCGCATCGGAGGCAGGGCATCGTCGTACTTTCCCTGCATGTAGTAGTTCAGCGCCCGGCCTTCCAGGCTCTTGGCCACTTCTACCGTGTTGCCGCCGAGCAGCTTGCGCCGCATCGCGAGCGAGTCTCGAAACAATGGCTCGGCGGCTTCGTACTCTCCCTGGCGGAAGAGCAGGTCGGCCAATTGGTACTGGCTGCGAGCGATGTCGACGTGCTCGGGTCCGAGCAGCTTCTGTCGCAGGTCGAGCGCCTTGCGGTAGTTTGTCTCCGCCTTGTCGTACTCGGCGGTCAGCGTCAGCACCCCGCCGAGCTTCTCGGCCGATTGCGCCACCTCCAGGCTGTCCGCGCCGTAGAGCTCGAGGCGCTTCTGCAGTGCACTGACGAGCAGCGACGCGGCCGGGGGGTAGAGCGCAAGACTCGTGTACACCGTCCCCATGGTTTCCATCAGCGTGGCCTGGATCGCCGGCTGCGTGGCCAGTTCCGACTTGATGCGCAGCGCGCCCTTGTCGAGGATCTCGCGCGCGGTAATGGAGTTGCCACGCGCCTCGTTCGGGTCGGAGACCGCGAACAGGCCGACCAGGAAGTTCGTGGTCTGCCGAGCCGTCTCGGCTTCGGTCTCCGCGCGAACACGCTCGCGCTCGGCCTGGTTGCGCGCGATCCAGGCGGCGGCGGCCAGGCCCGAGGTAATCGCCATACCAACGACCGACGTGGTGACCAGCGCCATCATGCGCCGATACCGTCGGCGCGCCTCGCGCCGCTTCAAATCGTCGAGGCCGATGCCGAGCATGCCCGCGAGCAGCTTGAGCTTGACGTCGAGCTTGCTGTCCTTGCCCTGGCGCGCGTCGGCGGCGATCGGTTCGCTCTTCTCCGTCGTCAGCTGCCCGTCTGCGCCCATCTTGTAGATCAGCGCGTTCGGGAAGCACTCCTGGTCAGCCGTCGCGGGGCTGGCTGAGGAACCGGGTTCGCCGTCGACGATCAGCGCGAATATTCGGTGCTCGCGGCCGAGACGCTTGTAGGCGAGGATTTCCTCGTTGACCCACTTCGAGTTTGCCGCCTTGGGCGAGCAGATCACGATCTCGAACGCCGACTGCTCCAACGCGCGTGTCAGTGTGTCGCCGAGGCTCGTTGCCGTGGCGAGTTCGTCGCGATCGCGGAAGACGGGCGCGAAGCGCTCGGGCACCGGGCCGAACTCCGTCTCCCGACCGACGAGGTGCTTCGGCACGCGGTAAGTCTCGAGCGCCTTGTGCAGCCACGCCGCCCACTGCTCGTCGGCATGGCTGTAGCTGATGAAGGCTCGGTACTTGAATTGCGTATCCATGGCTCTTGGCGAAATCCCGGATGCCTCCGGGCTGCGCCTGACTCAGAAATGGTGGCTAGGGAGAGAATCGAACTCTCGACCCCGGGGTTATGAATCCCGTGCTCTAACCAGCTGAGCTACCTAGCCACGCGGTGGGAAGGTACCCTCGGGGAGGGCGAGATTGTCGGGACCGTACCCGACGCTGTCAAGGTTTAGGATTCTGTCTGCTTTCTAGCTCGGGCAGCTTGAAATCGCCCTACATTAGGCCCATGACCCCACCGCGCGGGCAACCACCTGGCGAGGTGCTCGTCGCCGTGGCTGTAGCTGATGAACGCGCGGTACTTGAAAGTCGTGCTCACGTTCGATGCATCTAATGTGAAGCGCTGAAGCTCCTTATCGAATGCCACTCGATGACTTCCTGCAGCAGCGCGCGTTCGGTTTTCAGCACCACGTGCTCGAGGCTGTTCCACGTGCGGCAGGAGGAGACCCGCGCGCGGCTTCCCTGGAGCAGCTGGCGCATCTCTCTGTAACGCGCCACGCGGCGCTGCAGGTCGTTGATCGAGATGATCGAGATGGCAGCCGCCGCCACCGCCGGCAGGGCGATCGGCAGGAAGTAGTATGTGGTCCCCTGGATCCACTCTGCGATGTCCAGGTGCAGAGTCTTGCTGGTCGCATAGAACGCGGTGCTGACGAGGGCGAGAACCGTGGCGACTGAAAAGCCGGCCGCCAGCCGCCTGTAAAGTGGCAAGGCTCGATTCACCTGCCGGTCGTAATAGGCGAGCTGGTCGTCGATTCTCTTCTCCAGGTAGATCCGCTTGAACTCCTCGATCGGCACCGGCCGGGTGGCGGACGAGCGCGTGTGCAGGACATAGAGCGCGCGCGTCAGGCCTCGCGCCCCTGCGAGATCGAGGTCCTGCAGCAACGGCGCGGCTCGGGGCAGGCCCCAGGTCGCCAGCGCCGACCGGCAGAACTCTGCGGCAAGCCGGCATCGCACCCAGCTGTGGTGCGAGTGCAACTTGCGGCGCAATGCCAGCGCCGCTCCCAGCGCGAAAGTGATGCACGAAAGTTCGAGCCAGGGCAATGCGAGCAGGTGCAACCCATAGCCCACCACCGCCGCGCCGATCACCGATGCAACTACGTGCGCCACGACCGTCGCAACGATCAATCGCCGGAATTGCGGGGCGCCATGGCTCGCGTGGTAATCGCATTTCTGCTGGAAAAGGAACACCTCGTTCGGGGCCTTGAACGGGTTGATCGACCACTCGCTCGTGGCTTCGGGCAGGGCGTTCAGGTCCGCCAGAACGGGGTCGTCCGGCTCGAGCCTGTCCCAATTCACCCTCCGAACCTCGTGCGTGTCCGCGTCGACGATCATCACGGGCTTGCCGATCGACGTCGCGTATTGCACGACCTCGGCCGTGCCGCCCTTGCCCCGCGCGGGATCGCCGTCCCAGAGTGCAAGCAGCACGTCCGAGCCATTGACGGTCTCGATCCCGCAGTCAAGGTAGCCATCCTTCCGGTCCCCATTTTCGTCAATGACGCGCACGTGATCGGCCGAGCCGAGTGTCTTCTCGACGACCGACCATTCCGCGGACGTGAAGTC
>DATIEU010000435.1:0-10299 GCA_035455565.1 Steroidobacteraceae bacterium
CCTCGATGCGTATGGCAAGGCCGCACAATACGGTGTGGCCGAAGTCACGACCGCGGCGACTTATTCGATGGCGGAGCTCTATCGGACGCTGGCCAAGGACCTGATGGAATCCGAGCGACCAGGCAACATGGGTGCCGAGGAGCTCGAGCAGTATGACATCCTGCTCGAGGAGCAGGCGTTCCCGTTCGAGGAGAAGGCGATCGAGATCCACGAGGGCAACGCCGCGCGCGCACGCGAGGGTGTTTACGACGAATGGGTGCAGAAGAGTTTCGATGCGCTGGCGAAGTTGAAGCCGGCGCGCTACGCGAAGGCGGAAATCGGTGCGGAATACGTACGCGAAATGCGCTGAAGCGCTCGGCTGCGTGCTCGCAGTCGTGATCGCCGGTTGCGCCAGCGCACCGCCGGCGCCGGCGCCTGCGGAAGTGGAAGCGGTGGCGGGCGCTCCCATCGAACCCGTTGTGCCCGAGCGCGCAGCGCAGGAATTCGCACAGGCCGTCGCAATGCTCGAGGCGGGGCGCACGACCGATGCCGAGCTCGAACTCAAGCAGCTTGCGCTCGCGTACCCGGAATTCCCCGGCCCGTACTTCAATCTCGGCTTGCTCTACGAACGTGCCGGCAGGTTGCCGGAAGCACAGCAGGCGTTGCAGGAAGCGCTCAAGCGCGGCCTGCCGAGCGCGCCCGCGTACACGCAGCTCGGCGTGGTCGAACGCAAGCTCGGTCGCTTCAAGGAAGCCGAGGCCGCGTACCTCGACGCGCTCAAAGTGGATCCCAGCTATGCGCCGGCCCACTTGAACCTGGGTGTGCTGTGCGACCTGTATCTGCAGCAGCCGCAGCGAGCACTCGAATCCTTCGAGCGCTACATGGAGCTGTCGGGAAACAGCGACAAGCGCGTTGCGACCTGGATCGCGGAACTCAAGGGGCGCGTCGGCTCCAATCCACAGCCGCAGCCGCAGTCCGCCGAGGCCTCGCCATGAGCCGAATTCCCGCTCTCCTGATGTGGGGGCTAGCCCTGAGTGCGCCGCCCGCTATTGCGCAGGAGAGCCCGCCGGCTGCCGCATCCGAAGCGGTCTCGCCGCAAGCTGACACGACCGCAGTGGCGCAGGCGCCCGACGAATTGGCTCCGAAGGTCGAGACCTCGCCATCCGCCGCCCCGAAACAGTCACAGAAGTTCGCCACGATGGATCGCCTCGAACTCGACAGCACCGCCATCACCGGCAACCGTGAGCTCCCCAAAGTGCTCTATATCGTGCCGTGGAAGAAGGCGGACATCGGCGATCTCATCGGGCGTCCCGCGAACAGCCTGCTCGATGAAGTACTGACGCCGGTCGATCGCGAAGTGTTCCGCCGCCAGACCGACTACTTCACCAAGCTCAACGCCGAAACCGCGCCGCCGGCCGGGCCACCGCCCGCGGAGCCGGGGCGCTGAGCGCGCATCAACCGCTTTTGTAGAGGAGAGAGCCGTTATGGATGTCTATGCAGCGATCGTCCGCTTCTTCCAGGGAGGCGGCGAATTCATGTTTCCCATCGCCCTCGTCGCGGCGCTGGGCCTGGCGATCGCGATCGAGCGCTACATCTATCTCTCGATCGTGAGCGTGAAGAACCGCAGTCTGTGGAACGACCTGTCGCCGCTCCTGGCGCAGGGTGACTTCAAGCGCGCGGTGGCGATCACCTCCAAGTCGAGTGCCGCCATCGGCACGATCCTCAACTATGGCCTCGCACGCATCCAGTCGGCGCGCCGCCGCGACGACATCGAGAAGGCCATGGAAGAGAGCCTGATGGAGATCGTGCCGCGCCTCGAGAAGCGCACGCATTATCTCGGCACGTTCGCCAACATGGCGACGCTGCTGGGACTGCTCGGCACGGTCATCGGCCTCATCAGCGCGTTCGCGGCCGTGTCGACCGTGAACCCGGCGGAGAAGGCCAACCTGCTCTCGGCGAGCATCTCGGTGGCGATGAACTGCACCGCGTTCGGCCTGATGGTGGCCGTGCCGCTGGTGCTGATCCACGCCGTGTTGCAGACCAAGACCACGGAGCTGGTCGACAGTCTCGAGATGGCGTCGGTGAAGTTCCTGAACAGCATCACCGAACGCAGCCGCGAGGTGCCGGCCACCTGACCGCACCACGTATCCGGACGGCGCACTCATGTATTCAAACCGACAAGCGCGCAAGCGACTGATCCGCAGGCTGCGCGGCGGCCGTGAGGAGCTCAACCTGGTGCCGATGATCGACATCTTCACGGTGCTGGTGACGTTCCTGCTGATGACGGCGGTGTTCTATCGCACGGTGATCCTGGAGTTGAACCTGCCGACCGCGCAGAACGAAGACAACACGCCGCCGCCCGCCCTGCAACTGGAGATCCTGGTGCGCAAGGCCAAGGTGCAGGTGGCGGATCGGGGCTCGGGCCTCCTCTCCGAGTTTCCGAACCGCGCCGAGGGCTATGACCTGGTGGCGTTGTCCGAGTACCTGCAGCGCGTGAAGGACCGTTTCCCGGACAAGCTGGATGCGACGATCCTGCTCGAGCCGGACATCCCGTACGACACGCTGGTGCAGGTGATGGACACCGTGCGCGTGGTCGAGCAGGAACAGGAAGGACGTACCGTGCAGGCGGAGCTCTTCCCGGAGATCTCGATCGGAGACGCGCCGCTATGAGACTTTCCAATCGCACCAAGCGGATGATCGTGCACCAGGAGCGCAATCGCGCCGGCGTGGCGCTCAACCTCATCCCGATGATCGACATCCTGAGCGTGATGGTGGCGTTCCTGCTGGTCTATTCGACCGAAGTCGAAGTCCTGCAGAACACCAAGGGCATCACGATTCCCGAGTCGGTGGCGGAGCAGAAGCCACGAGTAACCGTCGTGATCATGGTGACGACCGATGAGCTCCTGGTGCAGGGCGAGCCGGTCGCGAAGATCGCGGACATCGAGCGCATGCCGGGCTCGATCGTGTTGCCGCTCAAAGCGGCGCTCGAGCGTCCGACCGTGGCCATGCCGCGTTCCGTGCTCGAGCGCGACATCGCCGGGCGCGAGCTCACGATCCTGGGCGACAAGGCAGTGCCGTTCAACGTGCTGAAGAAAATCATGGCGACCTGCACCGACGCGAATTTCGGGCGCATCTCGCTCGCGGTGCTGCAGAAGGAAAAAGCGGTGAGCGTGGCCCAGGTCACCACGCGATAGGGCTGGGAGTGCGAGGGTGCTGAGACCGTACTACCGCGAATTCGATCTCGCCTGGACCTTCCCGGAGGAGGATGCGGAGCGTTTCCGCAAGATTCTCCTCTCGGTACTGCTGGTCTTTCTGCTGCTCGGCATCCTGATCCCGTTGCTGCCGTCACCGCAGCGCGACGAATCCGTGGTGGAAGACGTGCCGCCGCGGCTGGCGAAGCTGATGCTCGAGAAGAAACCGCCGCCGCCTCCGCCGAAGAAGGAGGAGCCGAAGCCGGACGCGAAAAAGGAGACGAAGCCGAAGCCCGAGCCCAAGCCCGTGGATCGCACGCAGGAAGCACGCAAGAAGGCGCAGATGGCCCTCATGCCGCTCGATGAGCTCGCGGACTTGCGCGACAACCGCATGGTCGACATCGCGCTGGCAAATCGCCCGTTGACCGACGCGGCGCGCGCGGGCGACGTAACGACACGTTCGCTGGTCACTTCCAAGGTCGGGCAGGGCAGCGGCGGCATCAATACCGCAACGCTGAGTCGCGGCTTCGGCGGTGGTGGTGGAGGGCTCTCGGGCCGCAACACCACGCAGGTCACTGGCAATCTCGGCAACGCCGATGGCAAGGCGGTGCGCAGCGGCAGCGGCTCCAAGGCCTCGCGCAGTCGCGAGGAGATCGAGCTGGTATTCGACCGCAACAAGGGCGCGATCTATGCGCTCTACAACCGCGCGCTGCGTGACAACCCGTCGCTGCAGGGCAAGGTGGTCCTCGAACTCACCATCGCGCCCTGGGGAGAGGTGACCAACTGCCGCGTGCTGTCGAGCGATCTCAACGATGCCGAGCTCGAGCGTAAGCTCATCGCGCGCGTGAAGCTCTTCCGCTTCGAGGAACGCGACGTCGAAGCGGTCACCACCACCAAGCCGATCGATTTCTTCCCCGCCTGAGGCCCGCACTTGCGCGCCGTGCGCTCCTCGCTCCTGGTTATCGCAGCGCTCCTGGCAGCGCCCAGCGGCGCGGCCGATCTCCTGTCGGCCATGCGCCTCGCGGACACCATCGTGAACGGCGAGCGACGCCTCGCCATCATCGAAACGACCCACGGCGAGCAGCGCATCATCGCCGAGGGGGACAGCGTGGGCGGTTGCACGGTCAAGCACATCCGCATCGACGGGATCGACCTCGAATGCCGCGGCCGCCTCAAGTCACTGGGGTTCCATGGCCGGGCCCGCATTGCGGAAGGCCAGAAAACAGTCCGTGATGTCTGACACGGCCCGGGACACCGGGCTCGCCCGCCCGTCGGCTGACGGGCGCGCATTGCGCAAGGCCGAGGCAAGCCCTAATAATGGGCGCCGATGAACATCCAGTCCGAAATCGAGTACTTCAGCGAGCTCACCGCCATCGACAAGGCGCGCTTTCTCAGCCTGTTGATGAACGAGCTCGCCGAGGAAGCGAAGGGCACGTACGGCCCCGGGAGCGATCAGGTCACCGATGCCGCGCACCTGCGCTTCATCAATGAGCTGCAGCACCGCCTGAGCCGGGTCGTTTACCAGCTCCTCGGTGAGGATTCCTCGCGGCCCGCCGACGATATCGTGGTGCGCATGCTGCTCTCACCGCGCGCCGACAAGACCGCGGAGCGTTTCATCGCAACCGCCTACCGCCGTGCCTTGCAGGGCTTCGACCGTCACGACACGACGCAGCTCCTCAACCAGTAGCGCTCATCCCGCGGGCGGCTGCTGCGCATAGTGACCCAGCATCGCGACCGCTCCCGCGCAGACGAGTGTCGGCACAATCGCCGCCGCAAAAATCTCTGTCGGACTGAATTCCGCCGCGAGCAACGCGGCCGCGGCCAGTGGCGCCAGGATCGCGCCGATGCGACCCATGCCGAGCGCCCAGCCGACGCCCGTTGAGCGCGCGGTGGTGGGATACATCGTCGCGGCGAGAGCGTTGAGCGCCGCCTGTCCGCCAACGATGCCGCTGCCAGTGACGAGCACCAGTGTGAACAAGAGTGGTACGGCTGCGTTGCCCGCTGCGAGCAGCAGCAGTGCGCCCACGGTCGCCAGGTAGCTCACCACCAGCACCCGCGGCGGAGCCCAGTGACGCATGGCCGCGGCGAGCAGCAGGGTGCCCGCGATGCCGCCGAGTTGAAACATGGCCGCGCCGCGCAACGACTGCCCCATCGAAAGCTCATACAGCTTGAGCAGCGTCGGCAGCCAGCTGGCAAGCAGATGCAGCAAGCCGAGGTTCACGAAGAAGACGACCCACAGCAGGAGCGTCGCGCGCGAGCGCCCGTCGCTGAAGAGTTGTGCCATGGAGAGCCGGCCGGCCTCCCCCTCCGCAATCACGTAGCGATGTTCCGCTGTATGGCGGAACCCGGGATCCAGCTGCTCCACCAACCGCCCGATGCGCTGCGCATCGCGCCTGCGCGCCACGAGGAAGCGCAACGATTCCGGTAGCGCGAAGAGCGGCGCGCAGAGGATGGCCATGACCGCACCGCCAAACGTGAACATCATGCGCCAGCCGCCGCGATCGAGCAGGTACGGCGCGACCAGTCCGCACAGCGCCGCGCCCAGTGCCAGACCGCAGGCCATCAAGGCCACGATCGCCGCGCGCCTTGGCTGCGGCACGTATTCGGCGGTAATGGCAAACGCGTTTGGCACGCTGGCGCCGAGACCCAGGCCGGTCACGAAACGCCACCAGAAGAGTTCGGTGGCATCTTGCGCGCGCGCCGTCATGAGCATGGCGAATGCCACGAGCACGAACGAGCCAATCAGCAACGTGCGCCGGCCGAGATAGTCGCCGAGCGGGCTCAGGAAGAGCGCGGAGACCGCGACGCCGATCAGGGCCGCGGTGATCACCCAGCGCAACGACGCGGGCGTCACGCCCCAGTCGCCAGCCAGCGCCGGCGTCGCCGAGGCCATGGCCTGCAGATCGTAGCCATCGAGCAGTGTGACCAGGGCGCAAAGCACGAGCACGCGCCATTGCAGCGGCCCGAGGCTCGAACGGTCGATGATCCGCTCGACGTCAATCTGCATGCGTCGTGGTCACGCGGCCGGCACCGGGGCTCGGAGCTTCTCCAGGACAAAAGTCGTACGCGCCAGCGGGGAGGCCAGCGTCGCTGGCTCATAGTACTGGCGCAACACACGGGAATCGAACAATTCCGGGTT
This sequence comes from Steroidobacteraceae bacterium, assembly GCA_035455565.1. GTDB lineage: Bacteria > Pseudomonadota > Gammaproteobacteria > Steroidobacterales > Steroidobacteraceae > DATBVX01. Next base: position 6,310 of record DATIEU010000435.1, read on the forward strand.
GAGCCGCGCGAACCTGGACCAGTCGACATGAGCGCCGCGCTGACGATGAGCGTTGACGAGACACATGAACGCCACCGTCAGGGTCTCGTGGTACTTGTCGGGGCAGCCGAGAAACGCCGTGTAAGACTTGAGCGTCGCGCGCATGCGGTCGATCGCTGCTCCGAAAGGCAGTCGCTCGAGGTAGAGAAACGCGGCCCGTACGTGCTCGCGGTGGCTGAACTGCGCCGGGTCGAGCTTGCAGCTCTCGAGCGCTTCCAGGAATTGCTCGTCGTTCATCGATGCTCCCTCCCACGTTCCACCAGCCGATGACTGTCGGCCGCGCGCAAGCCGAGCCCATAGATCCGCCTGAGGTCGCGCACGTGCGCGAGCGTCGCGTCCGAAAACGGCGACTTGCCTTCGAGCGCATGGAGCGCAATGCCTTCAATGAGGTCTCCGAGGCTCATGTCCTTGTACTCGGCCAGCGCCTTCAGGACCTTGAGCAGGCGCTTCTCCAGCCGGATCCCGGTCTGCACCCGCTCCACCGGTCGTCGCGCCGCCGTACGTGCCATTGTCCGTCTCATGTGAACTATGTACCAATGTACCATTATAACATAAGACTGAGAGTGCGCCACAGTGGGCGGGCGAGGGCGCCGCAATTGTGAGTGCGATTACCGGATGCTAGAGTGCGCCGCCACGCCGAGGGGAGCGGCGACTCCATGCACCGAGACGACATCCAGTTCCCGCCGAAGGACGCCGCGCTCCGCGAGGACGTGCACGAGCTCGGCGCACTGGTCGGCGACGTCCTGCGTGAGCAGGGCGGCGAGGAGCTGTTCGGACTCGTCGAAGGAGACCGCGTGGCGGCGATCCGCCGCCGCGAGGGCGATCCCGAGGGTGCTCACGAGCTCACGCTCCGCGTCCGGGGCCGGCCGCCAGCAGTGGCGCGAGACCTGGTGCGCGCCTTCTCCACCTGGTTCCAGGCGGTCAACCTGGCCGAGAAGGTGCATCGCATTCGTCGCCGCCGCCAGTACTTCGTGAGCGAGAGCGCGCCGCAGCCGCAAGGCGTCGGCGACTGCCTGGTCAAGCTCAAACAGGCGGGCTTCACTCTCGAGCAGACGCTGGAGCTCATCGGCAGGATGCGCATCGAGCCGGTGTTTACTGCACATCCTACGGAATCGACGCGCCGCACGCTGCTGCGCAAACAACTGCATATCGCGCAACTGCTGTTCGAGCGCATGGATCCGACGCTGACGCCGCAGGAACGGGCGAGCGTGTGGGGCAGCATCCGTGCCGAGGTCACCACCGGCTGGCAAACGGAAGAGCATCCGCGCCAACGCCTGACCGTAGCCGACGAGCGCGAGCACGCGCTCTTCTATATCGCCGAGGTCATCTACCGCATCGTGCCGGCGTTCTACGAGGAGCTCGAATCTTCGCTCCACGCGGTGTTCGGTGCCGATCCGCGCGCCATCGATCTGCCCAACATCATCGAGCTCGGCTCCTGGGTGGGCGGCGATATGGATGGCAACCCTGACGTGCACGCCAAGACCATCCGCGAAACCCTGGCGCGCCACCAGCAACTGATCCTGTCGACCTATTTCAACGAGGCGCAGGGGCTGGCGACGAAACTCAGCCAAAGCGCAAGCCGCGTGCGCATCTCGCCGGAGCTGCAGAAGCGCATCGACGAATACGGCGCGCTGCTGCCGGGCGCACAGCTCCTCACGCCGGCGCGCCACGATCGAATGCCGTATCGGGTCTTTCTCGGCCAGGTCACCGAGCGGCTGCGCAACACCTACGAAGGGCGGGGCAATCACTACGACAACGCCGGGCAGTTGTGCGCCGATCTCGAGCTGGTCGCGCAGAGCTTGCGTCAGAACCGCGGCGCGAGCGCGGGGCTGCACCCGGTCCGGCGTTTCCTGCGCCGGGTGCGTACCTTCGGATTTCATCTCGCCACCGTCGACGTGCGTCAGCACACCGATGTGCACCACGAGGTGCTGGCGCAGGGCCTCGCCGACGAATCGTGGCTGCTGCGCACGCCGGCCGAGCGCCTGGCGCGCCTCACCGACGCGCTCGAGCGCGACCAGGGTCCGCAAGTGCAGCTCGATGCGGTGGGACTGCGCACCCTGCGCGTGTTCGAGGCCATGTCGCAGTGCCGGCGTCGCTACGGGCCGCTGGCAATTGGCGACTACATCGTGAGCGGCGCCACCAGCGCCGACGATGTCGTGGGCGTGCTGCTGCTCGCGCGCTGGGCCGAGGTGACGGATCGCAGGAGCGACGAAATACCGTTCGACATCGCGCCCTTGTTCGAATCGATGGATGCGCTCGACAACTGCGGCGAAGTCGTGCGCACGCTCCTCGGCAACCCGATATATCAGCGGCACCTGCGCGCGCGAGGCGGACAGCAGGTGGTGCTGATCGGCTATTCCGAGTCCAACAAGGAGGCCGGGATCGCGGCGTCGCGCTGGGCCACGCATCGCGCGCAGGCGGACCTGCTCCAGGTCGCGCGCAGCTTTGACGTCCGCCTGACGGTCTTCCATGGGCGAGGCGGTTCGATCAGTCGCGGCGCGGGACGAATAGATGCCCTCATCCGCAGCGCGCCGCCCGGGGTGGTGAACGGTCGCCTGGTCGTGACCGAGCAGGGCGAGTCGGTCAACCAGGGATATGCCTTGCGACCCGTCGCAATGCGCACGCTCGAACGCGCCTTCCACGCTCTCGCGCTGGCAACCGCGGCGGCCGGCAAAGCTCAACCGGAGAATCCGCAGGACCTGGCTGTCATGGCCACGATCGCCAAGGCCTCACGCCGCGTGTACACGGAGCTGGTGCATCAGCCCGCCTTCTATGAGTACTTCCGCCAGGTCACGCCGATCGACGTCATCGAGCGCATGCAGATCGGCAACCGGCCAGCTGCACGCGGCAGCCGCGACGGATTCGAGCGCCTGCGCGCAATCCCATGGGTGTTCGCGTGGACACAGTCGCGTCACATGCTGCCCGGCTGGTTCGGTGTCGGCACGGGCCTGCAGGCGGCGCTCGAACAGCACGGCGTGGAACGCCTGCGGCAGCTGCGGCGCGAGTGGTTCTTTTTTGCGGCTGTGCTGGACGACGTGGAGGCGATGCTGGCACGCGCCGATCTCGAGATCGCCGCCTACTACGATGCCCTGGCCGATGAGGGCCTGCGGCACTTCGCCGTACCGCTCCGCGCCGAGTTCGAGCTCGCACGCCGAATCATTCTCGAGATCAAGGGCATTGGTGCGCTGCTCGACGGCGATCCGACGCTGCAGCGCTCGATCACGCTACGCAATCCCTATGTCGACCCGATGAACCTGATGCAGGTGGACCTGCTCAAGCGCTGGCGCGCTTCGGGACGTGGCGAGGTCGACTTGTTCGAAGCACTGCTCGCCTCGATCAGCGGTATTTCGCAAGGACTACAGAGTACGGGGTGAGTGGTTGCGACCGCATCAGCGAAGCATCAGGGAATACCTCAACCCATAGTCCACAGCTGCGCTGGTTCACGTTCGGCCCTATGATTGGCGAACGTCGACGCGCCAACAATTACGATAACAACACGGGCGGCCGGTGGACCTGCGATGACTACCCAATTGACAGAATCCCACAGGGTTCGGCGTGTGTTCACGCGTGCCCCGCTGTTGTTCGTGGCGGCTGTGATCGCCGCGTGCGGCGGCGGAGGTGGCGGTGGCGGAGGGTCGAACTCGCAGCCGAACCGCCCGCCCGTGGTCAATGGCGGCCAGACGCAGACTGTACTGGAGCAGCGCACGGTAACGCTGTCGGGATCGGCTACGGACCCGGATGGAAACGCCCTCACGTTTCAATGGACGCAGGAGTTTGGCCCGCCGGTGTCCCTCACAAACGCGAACACCGCGACTGCGACCTTCACCACGCCCTCGGTCAGCACACGGGCAGTGCTGCAGTTCAGGCTCACGGCGACAGATTCACAGAATGCGCAGGCGTTCGCGCAAGTAGATGTATTCGTAGATCCAGACCCGCTGCTCAATGCGCCGC
>DATIEU010000436.1:0-2415 GCA_035455565.1 Steroidobacteraceae bacterium
GCGTGTGCGATCGCCTGCGTGCGCGCCTTCCCGACCTGATCGACGCGGCGCTGCGCGCGCGAGGTTTGGGCGACTGACCACTCCCGGCGAGTCGGAGCGGCGCGCTTCCCTACACCTGATGGACAAGGTCTATTCACCCCACGAAATCGAGCAGCGCCACTACGCACAGTGGGAGGCGGCCGGGTACTTCAAGCCGTCGGGACACGGGCCGCCCTTCTCGATCGTCATCCCCCCGCCCAACGTGACCGGCACGCTGCACATGGGGCATGCGTTCCAGCACACCCTGATGGATGCACTGACGCGTTTCCATCGCATGGAGGGTGACAACACGTTGTGGCAGCCGGGCACCGATCACGCCGGCATCGCCACGCAGATGGTGGTGGCGCGTCAGCTCGATGCCGAGGGCACCTCACGCACGCAGGTGGGGCGAGAGGACTTCATCGCCCGGGTGTGGCAATGGAAAGCGCAATCGGGCGACATCATCTCGCGCCAGATGCGCCGCCTCGGCGTCTCGGTGGACTGGAGCCGCGATCGCTTCACGATGGATCCCGGCCTCTCGGCCGCGGTCACCGAAGTGTTCGTGCGGCTGCACGAGAAGGGACTCATCTACCGCGGCAAACGCCTGGTCAACTGGGACCCGGTGCTGCACACCGCACTCTCGGATCTCGAAGTGCTGTCGGAGCCCGAAGCGGGGCACCTGTGGCACCTGCGTTATCCGCTCGCCGATGGCAACGGTCACCTGGTGGTCGCGACTACCCGACCCGAGACCATGCTCGGCGACACGGCAGTGGCCGTGCATCCCGAGGATGAGCGCTATCGTCATCTCGTGGGCCGGCAGGTTCGCTTGCCGATCACCAATCGGCTGGTGCCGATCATCGCGGACGCGTACGTCGATCCGCAGTTCGGTTCGGGCTGCGTCAAGATCACGCCGGGACACGATTTCAACGACTACGAAATCGGCAAACGCCACGGTCTGCCGCTCCTCAATATCTTCGATCGCGACGCGCAGATCGTGAGCGACACGGCAGCGGCTTCCGCCGCGATACCACAGTCGCTGCAGGGGCTCGATCGGTTCGTCGCGCGCGAGCGCGTGGTGGCACTCCTGACCGAGCAGGGCCTGATCGAGAAGATCGATGCACACACGCTCCCGGTGCCGCGTGGCGACCGGAGCGATGCGGTGCTCGAGCCGTGGCTCACCGACCAGTGGTACGTGAGCATCGCACCGCTTGCCGAAGCGGCGATCCACGCGGTCGCGGATGCGCGCGTCCGCTTCGTGCCCGACAGCTGGGAGAAAACCTACTCGCAGTGGATGAGCAATATCCAGGACTGGTGCATCAGCCGCCAGCTCTGGTGGGGGCATCGCATCCCGGCCTGGTACGACGATCAGGGCAACATCCACGTGGCGCGCAACCGTGAAGAGGCGCTCGCGCAGGCGCGCACCGCGCGCGGGCGAGAAGTGGCGCTTACGCAGGACGAGGACGTGCTCGACACCTGGTTCTCATCGGCGTTGTGGCCCTTCTCCACGCTCGGATGGCCCGAGCAGACACCGGAGCTCAAGACCTTCTATCCCACGTCGGTGCTCGTGACCGGGTTCGACATCATCTTCTTCTGGGTCGCGCGCATGATCATGATGGGGCTCGAGTTCGCGGGCGACGTGCCGTTTCGCGATGTCTACATCACCGGCCTCATCCGTGACGAGCATGGCGACAAGATGTCGAAATCGAAGGGCAACATTCTCGATCCCATCGATCTCGTCGACGGCATCGATCTCGAGGCGCTGGTCGCCAAGCGCACCTCGGGCCTCATGCAGCCGCACATGCGCGCGACCATCGAGAAGAACACGCGCCGCCAGTTTCCGCAGGGCATTCCCTCGTACGGCACGGACGCCGTGCGCTTCACGTTCGCTGCGCTCGCGACGCTCGGGCGCGACATCCGTTTCGATCTCGGTCGCGTCGAGGGCTATCGCAACTTCTGCAACAAGATCTGGAACGCAGCGCGCTACGTGGTCATGGCGACCAAGGGCAAGGATGCCGCAGCCGATCAGCCCTGCGAGTACACCGCCGCCGACCGCTGGATCCGCGCGCGCTTGCACCATGCCATCGTCGCGTATCGCAACGCCTTCGCCGCCTACCGCTTCGACCTCGCCGCCTCAGCGGTGTATGAGTTCACCTGGTACGAGTTCTGCGACTGGTACCTGGAACTCAGCAAGCCCGTCCTGCAGGAGCCGAACGCCACCGACGCACAGCGCCGCGGCACACGGCGTACGCTCCTCGACGTGTTCGAGGCGCTGCTCCGCCTCCTGCATCCGCTGATGCCATTCATTACAGAAGAGATCTGGCTCAAGGTCGCACCGCTCGCCGGACGCGAGGGCGACACCATCATGCTGCAGCCGTTCCCGCGCGCCACGGACTTTTC
>DATIEU010000437.1:0-2711 GCA_035455565.1 Steroidobacteraceae bacterium
GGTGCACGTCGCGGCGGTGCTCGCGAGCGGTTCGCTGTTCTTCCTGCGCGGGGCGGCCGTGCAACTCGGCGCACAGTGGGCCATGGCCGCACCGCTCCGGTACCTGAGCTATACGATCGACATCGTGTTGCTCACGGCGGCGCTCATGCTCGTGACTATCCTGCACCAGTATCCCTTCATCGACCCCTGGCTGACCGTCAAGATCCTGCTGCTGGTGGTCTACATCGTGCTCGGCATCCTGGCGCTGAAGCGCGGGTACCGCCCGGGCATGCGGCTCGCGAGCTGGCTCGGTGCGCTCGCGATCTTCGGTCTCATCATCTCCGTGGCGCGTGCCCACCACCCACTGGGCGCCTTGCAGTCCCTGGCTCCTTCCTGACGAGTGAGTGATTCATGAGTGCACTGACCAGTGTGGATTCACACGAGCACGTCACGCGCCGCTTTGCGCTCTTCGACTATGGCTTTCGGCCATTCTTTCTCGCCGCCGGCATGTACGCACTGGTGGTCGTGCCGGTGTGGCTGTACTTCTTCGCGCATCATGCCGTCCCATTCGGGGCGCTGCCGGCGATGTACTGGCATGCCCACGAGCTGATGTATGGCTTCGTCGTCGCGGCGATCAGCGGATTCATGCTGACGGCGGTGCCGAGCTGGACGGGCGCACGCGGGTTCGCGGGTCGGCCGCTGATTGCGCTCCTGCTGCTGTGGATCGCGGGGCGCGTGGCGATGACGACGGTGGGACAGGTGCCGTTTCTGCTCACCGCGCTCGCCGAGCTTGCGCTCCTTCCGGCGCTGCTCGTGCTGCTGACCCCGCCCTTGCTGCGTAGCCAGAATCACAATACTCCGTTGCTCTTCGTCCTGGGCGCGTTGTGGTTGAGCGATTGCGGCTTCGTGCTGGCCCTCCGACTGGGAGACGTGGTGCTCGCCGAGCGCGCAATCCGTCTCGCCATCGACATCGCATTGCTGCTGGTCACCGTGATCGGCGGCAGGATCGTGCCCGCATTCACGGCGAACACCCTGCGCAAGCTGGGTCAGAACGTGGTGATGACGTCGCGGCACTGGATCGAGGGCACCGTGATCGCCGCGATGGGCGCGATCATCGTGATAGATGTCATCGCACCCGACAGCGCGTTGAGCGGCATGCTCGCCGCGGTTGCGGCCAGCGCTCACGCCATTCGTCTAAGTGGCTGGCACAGCCTCAAGGCGCGCAGTCAGCCCATCGTGTGGGTATTGCACGTTGCCTATGCATGGCTCCCGATCGGTCTGGCGCTGAAAGCCGCCTGGCTCCTGGCCGATGCGGGCTGGGCGATCAAATGGCAGCACGCCCTCACCATGGGCGCCTTCGCGACGATGATCCTCGCGGTGATGACACGCGCCTCGCTCGGTCACACGGGTCGCGCGCTCGTCGTGCCGCGATCGATAGCCATTGCGTACCTGCTGCTCACGGCCGGGACGCTGGTGCGCGTCTTCGGCGCGGCCGTCGCACCCAGTCATTATCTCTGGGTCGTGTCGTTCGCGGGACTGGCCTGGACGCTGGCGTTTCTCATCTTCGTCGTCGTGTACGCGCCGATACTCGCGGGCCCCCGCGCTGACCGCAAGCCCGGCTAACCCCACGCGATTGTTGTGGGGCAACCCCGCATACGCAGTTTCCGCAAAGCCCTAGGCGCAACCGCGAATATCCCGGGTTCGTGACCTTGGGCAGCATGTCATCCGGCGACAACCGGAGGACACGATGATCGCCCTAAAACCCTTCAGCGAGATTCCGGGCACCACGATCTTCGCGGCCGAACAGGCGCGCCGCGGCTACGCCCTCAATCGCATGTGCTTCTCCTTCAACAGTGCCGAAAACCGCGCTGCCTTCCTCGCGGACGAAGAAGGCTACTGCGCGAAGTTCGGTCTCGACGCCGCGCAGCGCGATGCGGTGCGCCGCCGCGACGTTCTCGCCCTGCTCGAGGTGGGCGGCAACATCTACTACCTCGCCAAGCTCGCCGGAATCTTCCACCTCGGCGTGCAGGACATTGGCGCACAGCAAACCGGTATGAGCGTCGAGGCCTTCAAGGCGAAGCTCGTCAACGCGGGGAAATAGCCATGGCACACATCGTCGGTTGTCTGATGACTTCACACGTGCCCGCCATCGGTGGCGCGATCGCACGTGGTGTACAACGCGACGCGTACTGGAAACCCTTCTTCCAGGGTTTCGATGCGGTACACGACTGGCTTGCGCGCGTGCGCCCCGACGTGGCGATCGTGTTCTATAACGATCACGGCCTGAACTTCTTCCTCGACAAGATGCCGACCTTTGCGATCGGTGCGGCCCCGCAATATCACAATGCCGACGAGGGCTGGGGCCTGCCGGTCCTGGCACCGTTTCCGGGCGACCCGACGCTCTCCTGGTACCTGATCGAGCAACTCGTGGGCGCGGGCTTCGACATGACCACCTGCCAGGAGATGCTGGTCGATCATGCCTTCGTTGTCCCGATGCAGTTGCTGTGGCCGCACGCCGGCGAAGTGCCGGTGCGCACCATACCGATTGCCATCAATACGGTGCAGCATCCCTTGCCCTCGGCGGCGCGTTGCTTCGCGCTCGGGCAGGCGGTTGGCCGGGCGATCGAGTCGTTTCCGCAAGAGGCGCGCGTGCTGATCGTGGGCACCGGAGGGCTTTCGCATCAGCTCGATGGTCAGCGCGCGGGATTCATCAACAAGCCGTTCGATCTCAT
>DATIEU010000438.1:0-2312 GCA_035455565.1 Steroidobacteraceae bacterium
CGGCCGCAACGTCCTTGCCCATCATCTGCTACAACAATCCGCTCGCCTACACGGTCGACATCACGCCCGAGATGTTCGCCGAGCTCGCCGACGTCAAGAACTTCGTGGCGATCAAGGAATCCTCGGGCGACGTGCGCCGGGTGACTGACCTGCGCAACCTCACCGGCGATCGCTACCAGCTCTTCTGCGGCATCGACGATCTCGCGCTGGAAAGCGTGCTGCTCGGCGTGACCGGCTGGATCGCGGGCATGGGACTCGCCTTCCCGAAGGAGAACCAGTACTTCTGGGATCTCGCAATAGCCGGCGAGTACGAGGCGGCGCGGCGCATCTACGCCTGGTTCACCCCGGTTTTGCACCTCGATACGCCGATCAAGTTCGTGCAGTACATCAAGCTGGCCATCCAGGAAGCGGGCCTGGGTGCCGAATGGGTGCGCGCGCCGCGGCTACCGCTGGTTGGCGAGGAACGCGAGCGCATCCTCGGAATCATCCGCCGCGCGCTCGAGAACCGGCCAAAGATTCCGCCCCGCGCGCGACCCCGATGACTGTGCAACGCGTCCGCGTGATCGATTCGCATACCGGCGGCGAGCCGACGCGAGTCGTGATCGAGGGCGGGCCGCCGTTGCGCGGCACGATGGCCGAGCAGTTGCGTCAGTTCCGCGAAGCGCACGACGCGTTTCGCTCCGCGGTGGTCAACGAACCGCGCGGCTCCGACGTGCTCGTGGGTGCATTGCTCACGCAGCCGGCGGAACCCGGCTGCACCGGCGGAGTGATCTTCTTCAACAACGTGGGTTTCCTCGGCATGTGCGGCCACGGCAGTATCGGCCTGATTGCCACGCTCGCCTGGCTCGAGCGCATCCAGCCGGGCGATCACAAGCTCGCGACTCCCGTGGGCGTCGTGCACACCCGCTTGCACCCCGACGGCCGCGTCTCGGTTCGCAACGTTCCCTCGTATCGCCTTCGCGAGAGCGTCGCCGTGCAGGTCGACGGTCACGGGAAGATCGTGGGCGACATCGCCTGGGGTGGAAACTGGTTCTTCCTGGTGCGCGAGCACGGCCAGAATCTCGATCTCGCCAACGTCGAAACGCTGACCGACTACACCTGGCGGGTCCGCAAGGCGCTCGACCGCGCCGGCATCACGGGCGATGACGGACACGTCATCGACCACGTGGAACTATTCGCGCCGGCGCGCGAGGCGGACAACGACAGCCGTAATTTCGTGATGTGCCCTGGGAAGGCATACGACCGCTCACCCTGCGGCACGGGGTTAAGTGCCAAGCTCGCATGCCTGCACGCCGACGACGAGCTGGCGCCCGGTGAGACCTGGCGCCAGGAGAGCATCACGGGGAGCGTCTTCGAAGGCTCCTACGAGCTCGAGAATGGCCAGGTCATTCCGACGATCACCGGCGAGGCCTGGGTGAATGCTGACAGCACGCTGATTCTCGATCCCCGCGACCCGAACTGCTGGGGAACGAAATAACGCGCGTCTTGCGACAGGTCACCCCGAACGCGGCCGTCTAACCGTATTGTGGGCGCGGAGTGTGGCGATGCTCAGGCAATCATGTGTCCGTGGATGGCGCGCCGCACTGGGCGCTCTTGGGGCATTGTTGCTGGTACTGACGTCCGCGGCCCGTGCAGACGTGACTTCGACCGCCGGCATGCCGCTCTTCAAGGACTTGGGCGGCAAAGTCGTGCTGCTCGACTTCTGGGCGAGCTGGTGTGAGCCCTGCCGCCACTCCTTTCCCTGGATGTCGGAGCTGCAGCGCCGTCATGCCGCCGACGGACTGGTCGTGGTGGCCGTGAACCTCGACCAGGACCCACACCTCGCCGAACAATTCCTCGCCGCCACGCCCGCGGCTTTTCGCATCGAATACGATCGTGCCGGCACGCTGGCCACCGAGTTCGGGGTGAACGCGATGCCCGTGAGCTTCGTGATCGACCGGACCGGACGCGTCCGCGAGAAACACGTCGGTTTCAGGCAAGCGCAACGTGCGCAACGCGAGGCGAGCCTGCTCAAGCTTCTCAAGGAGTAGACATGCGAGGAATGATTCTGGGCAGTTTTTTGCTGATGGGCGCTGCTGCGCTCCTCTGCGGTTGCACCACGGTGAAGCCGTGGGAACGTGACCTGCACGCGCGCGAGGACATGCAGCCGAACGCGCTCGATCTCGCCATCGACGATCACATCTATTTCAGCAAGGAAGCCTCGAGTGGCGGGCGCGGATTCGCAGGAGGCGGCTGCGGATGCAACTGAAGCGCAAGCGTTCGATCGGCGAGTCCCTCGCGACCGCAACCTGCAGCTTGCTCGGCGCACTCCC
>DATIEU010000439.1:0-5240 GCA_035455565.1 Steroidobacteraceae bacterium
AGGTGGCGATCGCCTCCCCCGCAAACGGGGTCGTGACCGAGCTCAATGTGCGAGAGGGCCAGCAGGTTGCACCCGCGATGCCACTCATGCGCATCGCGGATCTGTCGCGCGTGTGGGTCACGGTTGAATTGCCGGAGTCGCAGCTCGGCTCCTTGCAAGCCGGGCAGAAGGTTACCGCCCGGCTACGCGCGCTACCCGGTAAGGAATTCCCGGGCGAAGTGCAATACGTGTACCCGCGCCTCGAATCGGCGACCCGCACCGCGAGCGCGCGAATCGTCTTCGACAATCCGCAGGGCGAGCTCAAGCCGGGCATGTATGCCGAGGTCACGCTCGCAGCACGTACCGGCAAGACTGCTGAGGCGACGCTGCTGCTCGTCCCGAGCGAGGCCGTGATCCGCACGGGCACGCGTACGGTCGTCATCGTTGCCGAAGCTAACCACCGCTTCCGTCCCGCGAGCGTCGAGATCGGACCGGAGAGCCAGGGGCAAACGGTGATCCTCACAGGACTCGAGGAGGGTGAGCGCGTCGTCGTCTCGGGTCAGTTCCTGATCGACTCGGAGGCGAGTCTCCGCGGTGCATTTGAGCGGCTGAGCGGCGAGTCGCCGGGAGAAACCCCATGATCGCCGCACTCATCCACTGGTCGGTGCGCAATCGCTTCCTGGTCCTGATGGCGGCGGCGCTCGCGATTGCCTGGGGCACCTACTCCGCGGCCACGACGCCCCTCGATGCGATACCGGACCTTTCCGACACACAGGTGATCGTGCGCACGGTCTATCCCGGGCAGGCGCCGCAGGTGGTGGAGGACCAAATCACCTATCCGCTCACCACCACAATGCTGTCGGTGCCTTTCGCGAAAACGGTGCGCGGCTATTCGCTTTTCGGTGAATCGTTCGTCTACATCCTGTTCGAGGATGGCACCGATCTCTACTGGGCACGCTCGCGCGTGCTCGAGTATCTGTCCCAGGTGCAGGGCCGGCTCCCCGCCACAGCGCGCCCTGCGCTGGGCCCTGATGCCACAGGGGTCGGCTGGATCTATGAGTACGCACTGGTCGATCGGACCGGCCAGCACGATCTCGCTCAGCTGCGTGCGCTGCAGGACTGGTTCCTGAAATACGAGCTCAAGACGATACCCAATGTGGCCGAGGTCGCAACTGTTGGCGGTTTCAACCGGCAGTACCAGATCGTCCTCGACCCCGCGCGGCTTCGTGCCTATCGATTGCCGCTCGAGCGGGTGCTCGAGGCCGTCAAGCGTGCGAACAGCGAGACCGGCGGATCGGTGCTCGAGCTTGCAGAGGCCGAGTACATGGTTCGCGCCCGCGGGTATCTCAAGACGCTCGATGACTTTCGCGAAATACCGGTGGGCGTTGGCGACAACGGCGTCCCGGTTCTGCTGCGCGATGTCGCGTGGGTGCAGGTCGGGCCTGAGATCCGGCGTGGCATCGCCGAGCTCGACGGCGAAGGCGAAGTCGTCGGTGGCATCATCGTGCTGCGCTCCGGTCAGAATGCGCTCAAGACCATTCGCGACGTGCAAGCACGTCTCGCCGATCTCGAACGCAGCCTCCCCAAGGGCGTCGAGATCGTCGAAACCTACGATCGCTCGGCACTGATCGAACGGGCGGTCGACAACCTGTCGCTGAAGCTCCTCGAGGAATTCGTGATTGTCGCGCTCGTGTGCGCTGCGTTCCTGTTTCACATGCGCTCGGCACTCGTTGCCGTCATCACGCTGCCGCTTGGCATCCTGATCTCCTTCATCGTGATGAAGTCGCAAGGCATCAACGCGAACATCATGTCGCTCGGAGGCATTGCTATCGCGATCGGCGCGATGGTGGATGCGGCGATCGTGATGATCGAGAACGCTCACAAGAAGCTCGAGGCGTACCGACACACGCACGAAGGGCGCGCGCCTGTCGGCAATGAGCACGCTGCGCTGATGGCCGAAGCCGCCGTCGAAGTGGGTCCGGCGCTCTTCTTCAGCCTGCTGATCATCACGCTGTCGTTCATCCCGGTGTTCACATTGCAGGCGCAGGAAGGCCGGCTGTTCGCACCGCTCGCCTACACCAAAACCTACGCGATGGCTGCCGCGGCGGGACTCTCGGTGACACTCATCCCGGTCCTGATGGTGTACTTCATCCGTGGCCGCATTGCCGATGAATCGCGGAACCCCATCAATCGCGGGTTGATGCGGATTTATCGTCCCGCGTTGCGCGCCGTGCTCGCACATCCGGTCGCTACGCTTTGGATCGCAGCGCTGCTGGTGGTCGTGACAGCCTGGCCGGCGCTCAAGATCGGCTCGGAGTTCATGCCACCACTCGATGAAGGCGACTTGCTCTACATGCCCACCGCCTTGCCGGGACTGTCGGCCGGCAAGGCGGCGGAAATCCTGCAGCAGACCGACCGCATCATCCGCAGATTCCCCGAAGTCGAGCGCGTCTTTGGAAAAATGGGCCGCGCCGAGACCGCGACCGACCCGGCGCCGCTCGAAATGGTGGAAACCACCATCCATCTCAAGCCGCGCAGTGAATGGCGCGAGGGGATGACGACGGAGAAGCTCATCGAGGAAATGGACGCGGCGTTGCGCATTCCGGGGATGGGCAATGTCTGGGTGCAGCCGATCAGGAATCGTATCGACATGCTCGCGACCGGCATCAAGAGCCCGGTCGGCATCAAAGTCTCGGGGCCCGACCTGGCGGAGATCGAACGACTGGGAGCACGCATCGAGGCCGCTGTAAGAGCGGTGCCCGGCACAGCTTCCGCGTTCGCCGAACGAGTCGCGGGTGGGCGCTACATCGAAGTGCGGCCCGACAGGATCGCCGCGGCTCGCTTCGGGCTTTCGATCGATGACGTGCAGCAGGTCGTGAGCGTCGCCATCGGCGGCGAAAACGTTACCGAAACCGTCGAGGGCCTGGCACGGTTCCCGGTCAACGTGCGCTACCCGCGGGAGTTGCGCGACTCCGTGCAGGAGCTGCGCAATCTTCCCTTCGTCACCGAACGGGGCGAAACGCTAACGCTCGGCAGCGTCGCCAGCGTCGAAATCGTCGACGGCCCGCCCATGATCAAGAGCGAGAATGCGCGTCCCACCGGCTGGGTCTATGTCGACATCCGCGGCCGCGATCTCGGCTCCTACGTGCGCGACGCTCAGGAGACCGTTGCGCGCAGCGTGCTGCTGCCGCCGGGCTATTCGCTCACGTGGTCAGGTCAGTTCGAGTACCTCGAGCGCGCGACGCAGCGCTTGCAGATCGTCGTCCCGACGACGCTGGCAATCATTTTCGTGCTGCTGTTCCTCACTTTTGGCAAGCTCAGCGAGGCGACGCTCATCATGGCAGCGCTGCCCTTCTCGCTGGTGGGCGGGTTCTGGTTGATCTATCTCCTGGGACACAACCTGTCGGTCGCATCGGGCGTCGGATTCATCGCACTCGCCGGTGTCGCCGCCGAATTCGGCGTGGTCATGCTCATCTACCTCGACCACGCGGTGAAGCGGCGAGTCGACGAGGGGCGCTTCTCGAAGGACGAGGACGCCATCGAAGCCATCGAGGACGGCGCGGTGTTACGTGTGCGCCCGAAGGCCATGACCGTGGCCGTGATCATCGCGGGTCTGATGCCACTTTTCTGGGGCGCGGGCACCGGCTCCGAAGTCATGCAGCGAATCGCGGCGCCGATGATCGGCGGAATGATCACGGCGCCGCTGCTTTCGATGCTGGTGATACCAGCGGCCTACTTGTTGATCCTCCGTCGGCGGCTCGCGCAACGCCCCGCCGTGGACCTCAGGCACCCGTCTTACCCAGCTTCGCCTGAAGCTCCTTGGCGTGCTTGAGGTGAGCCTCGAATGATGGGCGCACGCTCACCAGCAGTGCGCCGATCGTTGAACCAATGATTCTCTTCATGGCGAGGTCCTTCTCTCTGGTGGGGAACGATCCTTGGAGACCGGAGGCGATGGGAATCGTTCAGCGAGAACCAGTCAGCTGACTCCGACGGAAGGTCGGCGAAGGATTTGTAATCGATACATTCCGCACGGCTTTTCGCGGATCCTGCGTCATCAGGTCACCTGCCGCCGTGCCCGACACTACTCCGCGAGAAAGCGATGGACGAAGGAGACGGCGATCGAGCCCTCGCCGACCGCAGAAGCGACCCGCTTGATGTTTCCGGCGCGGACATCCCCCACCGCAAAAACACCAGGCAAGCTGGTCTCCAGGAGATGCGGTGGGCGCTGCAGAGGCCAATTTGCACGGACCAGATCTTCAGATGACAGGTCGGAACCCGTCCTGATGAACCCGTTCGCATCGAGCGCGAGACACCCATTGAGCCAGCCGGTGGCTGGAATCGCGCCCGCCATGATGAAGAGATGGCGGATGTCGCGAATCTCCGTCTCGCCGGTCCGATTGTTGCGCCACTGCACACGCTCGAGATGCTCATCGCCCTCGAGCCCGACCACTTCGGTGTTGGTGTGCAATTGGATCGCCGGATGCTCCTCGATCCTGCGGATGAGATAGCGCGACATGGTTTCCGCCAGGCTGCTCGAGCGCACGAGGACGTGCACGCACCTGGAGGTCTGCGCGAGAAACACCGCCGCCTGCCCCGCCGAGTTGCCACCGCCGATGACGATCACCTCGTGGTCGGCGCAGAGCTGCGCCTCCATGAAGGTCGCGCCGTAGTACACACCCAGGCCTTCGAAGCGGCGCAGATTCTCGAGTGGCGGCCTGCGATACTCGGCACCGGTCGCGATCACGACGGCGCGGCCTTGCAGCGGTAGCTCTTTGCCGCAGCAGTCGACTGCGTAAGGCCTGCTGTCGCAACGCAGCCGCGTGGCCCGATTCGCAATCAGCACCTGTGCGCCGAATTTCTGTGCCTGCGTAAAAGCGCGGCCGGCGAGCGCCTGGCCGGAAATGCCGGTTGGAAAGCCGAGGTAATTTTCGATCTTGGAGCTCGAACCGGCCTGTCCGCCGGGCGCATTGTCCTCGAGCACCAGCACGTCGAGTCCCTCGGATGCCGCGTATACGGCCGCTGCCAGTCCCGCGGGCCCAGCACCGATCACGATGACGTCGTGGATCTGTGTGGCATCGATTGCGACGTTGAGACCGAGACAATCGGCGATGGCGCGGTTGCTCGGATTGCGCAGCACGGTCTCGCCGCGACAGATGAGGACCGGCACGTCCGCGACGGTCACCTGAAAGCGGTCCAGCAGGGTCTGCACGTCGGCCTCGCGATCCAGGTCGACATACGTATACGGCTGAGCGTTGCGAGTG
>DATIEU010000440.1:0-10830 GCA_035455565.1 Steroidobacteraceae bacterium
AAGCTGAGCTTTTTGTCCCGTTGCTTCACCGGCACGGAAAAACCTGCGATGTCGGCCACCAGGCCGTCCCCGCGCTTCAGGATCATCAGCCTCCCGCGCACATCGGGGCCGTAGCGCGCATGCGCGACCCAAAGGCCTTCCAGGTCCGTCGTGGGAGGAGGCTGCGCCGACGCGGCGGCCGCAATCACGAGCGAAACGCACGCCAGTTTCGCCAAGCGCATCCTCATTCTCCTGCGGGGCGGGTCGACGACGGAGTTGGTTGAATTGGTTGAATCGGGGTAATCGGTTGAATCACGGGAATTGGCGGCACGGGAGGCGTCGGCGCTATCGGCGGCATGAGCTCATGGCCCAGCTCCGCAAGCGATTTGTCGGCGTCGGCTGCCGTTCCTCTGGCGACCACACCACCATGTCGCACCGACGATTTGACGTCGGCATCGCCCCAATAGGTGATTAGACCGCCCTGCTCGACTTTGGCGGACAAGGCACTTTCCGGCTTCACGAAAATCCTGCCGCCGCTATTCACCGACGCCGTGACGCTTGTCACCGCCATCGAACGGATGTCGATTGTGCCGCCTTGGCTCACGGCGACGACGATCTCCGCCTGATGCGCGAACTCGCCACGGCTCTGGATGGTGCCGCCCTGCGCTACTGCGATCGCCGCGAGGCCCGGAGTCACGACCTCGACCTCGAAGTCGTGCCTGCGTGGGCAGTCGGTCCGGCAATGGTCGATCACGAGTCGGCCGTCATCGCCAATCGTGAACGAGGCCTGCTGCGGATCACCTTTCAGCAAGGTCACGCCTTGGGATTGACCATGGATCAGTTTCACTCGGCCGCCATTGCGCAACTCGACCGCGCTGAACGCTGCCGTCAGTGGCACTCCAGGCTGTATCGCAACGGGCGCGGCAGTCACGGAAAGAGTGGCAAGCAAGAACATCAGACACGCGAGTGGCGCGAGTGCGAGGACGAGCGCCAGACCGCTGAGCGGCAGGCGCGCCCTGGGCGCGTCGAGAATCGCGGTCACGCGGCCGTGAAGCTGCGAGCGCTGCACCATGCCGACCGCGGCCGGGAACGCCAGCGACAGACGCCCCGAGCCGGCGGCGATCCCCACCAGGAACTGCGCGTAATCCGACGGCGTCCCGCCGGCGTTCAACACGGCGTCGTCGCACGCCTGCTCCTGGAGTTTTCTCGCCTGGATGGCGGCGAACCACACGAGCGGGTTATGCCAATGCACGGCACAGGCCAGGCTCGCGATCTGCGTGGTCAGGTAGTCGAAGCGACGGACGTGTGCGAGCTCGTGCAGGAGCGTGAAGCGGCGCTGCGGCTCGAGCCAGTCAGCGCCCGCGGCAGGGAGCAGCACGACCGGCCGCATGAATCCGAAGGTGCAGGGGCTCGGCGTGTTGTCGGACTCGAGTACGCGCACCGGCCTGCGAAAGCCCGCTTCGCTCGTCGCCCAACGCAGCGTTTCCGCCCACGCGACGGAAAGATTGGGCCGCGCCTTGCGCACCCAGCGCACCAATCCAACATGGGCCACCGCATTGCGCAGCACCACGACCAACGTGCCGAAGAGCCAGACGATGATGGCTGTCGGCCATGCCGCACGCGCTTCAAGCGCTGCGGTCGCGAGTTCGTCCTGTTGCGGGCCGGAAACCTCCGACGCTGGGTCGGCGTCGTGTGCACCGGCTGTATCGAGCGCGGGCGCGTCGGGTGCCCATGGCTCGGCGGCTTCCCATGGCAAGGTCACCTGCACATAGGAGGGCAGCGACACGACCGCGATCGGCATCAGGAGCGAGAGCGTCAGCGCGCAGGTCCAGAGAAGATGCCGCCAGGCCGCGGATTGCCTCGCCGTGAGCCAGGCGATCAGGCCGATGGCAACGAGCAGGAGGCTCGTTTTCCACGCGATGGCCGCGGCGGTCGATGGGTCCAGCATGATCATTGCCCTCGCTTGCGTGCGGCGTCGATCAGCGCGCGTAACTCGTCCAGCTCGGTCTTCGTCAACTTGCGCTGCGACGAGCCGAGCAATGCGGATGCGGCTTTCAGCGCCGATCCGTCGAAGAAAGTGTTGACCACCTGCGCCAGGGCGCGCGCACGCGCGGCCTGTCGCGGCAGCGTAGGTGAATAGACGTATCGCGGCCCGTCTTCCCGATGTTGCAAGTGCTTCTTGTCGACCAGGATGCGGAGCAGCGCGCGTATCGCCGAGTAGCTGGGTGGGTCCGACAGGTCGTCCAGGATTTGTGCCGCCGTCGCCTCGCCACGGCGATAGACGATGTCCATGATCTGACGCTCGCGGCGGCTCAGGGCTTCGTGGGTCACAGGATCGGGCCCCAGGATGTCTGACGATGTGCTAAGAACTTGGCGTGCTAAAAACTTAGCATATAGGCCGATGACTTGTCGAGCTTTGGCCGCCCCAACCACTGGTCAAACGATCACCGTTGCGGCCGCCACACAAGGCGCGGACAATCGGGGCGAATCCCTGCTCAAGGCGTTCTGTAACGCGTCCTCGCGCGAGGATGTGACGGCAGACCCACCCCATTGGAGGGCCACTTATGCATGCACAAGTCCAAGTCACCCCTTTGAGCTCCGAGGTCGAATCCTTCGTAGCCAAACCGCGCCAGGTCCTCATCGATGGACGTTGGGTTGCTGCCAGGAGCGGCAAGACCTTCGACGTGTTCGATCCCAGCACCGGCCGGCCGATCGCCAAGGTCGCGGCGTGCGAGAAGGAGGACGTCGATGCCGCGGTCGCCGCGGCGCGCAAGGCGTTCGACAAAGGGCCGTGGCCGCGCATGTCGCCATCTCAGCGTGGCCGCATCATCTGGAAGATCGGCGATCTGATTCTGGAAAATCTCGAAGAGCTGGCGCAGCTCGAGTCGCTCGACAATGGCAAGCCGATCGGCGTCGCGCGCGCCGCGGATGTCCCGCTCGCCGCGGACCTGTTTCATTACATGGCGGGATGGGCCACCAAGATCGAAGGCAACACGATCAGCCTGTCCGTCCCCTATACGCCCGGTACCGAGTATCACGCCTTCACACGTCGTGAACCCATCGGCGTGGTCGGGCAGATCATCCCTTGGAATTTCCCGTTGCTGATGGCGGCGTGGAAACTGGGACCGGCTCTGGCTGCCGGCTGCACGATCGTGCTCAAGCTTGCGGAGGAAACCCCGCTCTCCGGCCTGCGTCTCGCAGAGCTGTGCCAGGAGGCTGGCTTGCCCGAAGGTGTTGTCAACGTGCTCACGGGCTTTGGCGAAACCTGCGGCGCGCCACTCGCAGCGCATCCGCAGGTCGACAAGGTCGCGTTCACCGGTTCGACCGAAGTCGGCAAGCTCATCGTCAAGGCGGCTTCGAACGATCTGAAGAAAGTGACGCTCGAGCTCGGCGGCAAGTCACCGAACATCATCCTCGACGATGCCGACATGGAGATCGCCATTCCCGGCGCGGCGAACGCCATCTTCTTCAACCACGGCCAGTGCTGTTGCGCGGGCTCGCGCCTGTTCGTGCAGGAGAAGAAATTCGACCAGGTGGTCGAGGGCGTCACGCAGTTCGCCAGGAACATTCGGCTCGGACCCGGGCTCGATTCGCAAACGCAGATGGGGCCACTCGTCTCGCAGACGCAGCTCGAACGCGTGTCCGGATATCTGCGCGCGGGCGAAGAGGAAGGCGCCAAGGCCCTGTGTGGCGGTAAGCGTCGTGGCGATACGGGCTACTTCGTGGAGCCCACCGTGCTCGTCGATACGAAGCCGGACATGAAGGTGTATCGCGAGGAGATCTTCGGCCCGGTGGTCACCGCGATCCCATTCAAGAGCGCGGACGACGATCTGGTGAAGTGGGCCAACGATACGACCTACGGCCTCGCGGCCGGGATCTATACGAAGGACATGTCCAGGGCGCACCGCATCGCCAATCAGCTGCGATCGGGAACGGTGTGGATCAACTGCTACAACATCTTCGACGCGGCGCTGCCGTTCGGCGGCTACAAGCAGTCGGGCTGGGGCCGCGAGATGGGACACGATGCGCTGAACAACTATCTCGAGACCAAAGCGATCTGCGCGGGCATCTAGTCTGACGAAGCGGATGCGGAGTCACAGAGCCGCATCCGTCCCCCTTGCAAGGCCACGGCCGCTTCACGTGCCGTGGCCTTCTTCTTATTGACTACCCCTTGGAGGGAATTCGCGAAAGAGCTCGGCGACCGCGCTTTGAATGACTGCTGGCTCGACTGTGCCGCCCTTGCTTAGCTCGCCCGACACGCGCCCCGTCCACGCTTCGGCGTTGCGCGCACGGTCGATGACATGAACCACCAATGTGCCTACGTCGACGTTCTTGACGCTCGCGCTGCTGGCACCGACGGAAGCCCCGCCGTGGCCACCGTAGCCACCGACACCGATACCGATGCGAATTGGATTGTTTTTGAGCGTCTGCTCGCGGGCCTTCTCGTAGCTGACGATCAGGTCAGGGTTTGTGCCCGCTGCCGCTTCCTCGTAGCCCTTGCCCTTCAACTCGGTCGCGATCGCGGCCTGAATGTTGCTGTCGATTATGGACAGAGCCTGAGGCTGACCGGATGCATCAGTGCTCGTGGCCGTATCCCAGCCGAAAGTCTTGTAGGAATTGAAGTCTGCATTCGGATCGCGCATCGACTCGGATTGCGGCGCGGTTGATGCACAGCCGGCGATCAGGGTTGCGGCACCCAGCGCGAGGCCGATGACCGCAAAGGACTTGACCAGCAGGGTTCTCGAATTGAGCGGATTCATGGTGTCGTCTCCCCCAGCAGGTAAATACGGGCAATCAGGACACGCGTACGTTGCGATCCGTCTCGAGCTGATGCGCAGACTCATGCGCGGGCACAACGTTCACCGGAACGCTCGAAAGCACTGCGTACGTCCTGCGCTGGCCGACAATGGGCCACCAGTCGTAGAGAAAGATTTCGAGAGGCCTCCAGAGTGCCACCCAGCCACCGATCAGGAGACTCTCGTGCAAGACCGAGGCCAAGGGACCCGGCGTCAGCTGCCTTACGACCGCCTCACTCAAGACAAGCAACGTGCCCAGGAACGCGAGGCCGATGAGCAGGCTGATCCAGCCGCGATGCAGCAGAAGGCGCAGGTCGCGGGTCGCCAGCTCGAGCTTGCGCGCGAAGTGCTCGTGGATCGCCTTCTCGAGATTGCGCGCCTCGTCCGCTTCGCCACTCGATCGGTCGACGTAGATGACGATAGCCTGCGGCCGCTGCGGGAGCTCTCGAGTGCTGGCGACGATGTACGCCTCGGCATCGGCATCGAGGTCCCGCTCATAGAATGGGCAAGGGTCCAGGGAATCGAAGAGCTGCGCTACTTCCCGGAGGTGCAGATCGATGCTTGCGCTTCGAGGCTCGGCGCCTTGCGTGGCAGCCACCGCGGCAGTGGTCCCAGGGGGGGCGCGGTCCATCGCTCTCACTGTGCTCTGCAGCGTCATCACCGGTACCTTGAACGCACGCAGCCTTAAGCAGGCAGCGCAATGTTCTGCAGTAGGTCGCCGCTCCCGCCCTTGCGGCGGATGATGTCCTGCACGATCTCGAGCCCGCTCTTCTCGCACGGCGGCAAGTCGATGTCGGTGGTGCCGAGGGGCGTGACACGCTCGCCCCAGCGAATCACGTGCGAGCACCACGTGAGCCCGCCGCCGAACGCCGGTGTCAGCAGAATCGCGCCGGGCCTTACGCGCCCTTCCTCGAGCGCTTCGACGAGTGCGACCGGAACGGTCGCCGAAGACATGTTGCCGTAGCGCTGCACGGTGACGAACACCTTGTCCATCGGTACGTGGGCACGTTTCGCGACGGCCTCGATGATACGCAGGTTCGCCTGGTGCGGGATCACGAGGTCAACTTCCGTGGCCGCGATGCCCGCGCGTTTCAACGCACTGTCGGATGCCTCTGCCATGCCATGTACGGCGCGCTTGAAGATTTCCTGGCCGTCGAAGTCCCACGTGGTGTCGCCCAACTGCACGCCTGCGTTGCCGTAGATCGTGCCCATCCCGCGCACCCGCAGCGTCGCGCGCGCATCGGCGTAACAGCCGAGCTTCTCCGCGATGATGCCGAGCGGCTCTTCGCTCGGTTGAACGACGACGGCGGCCGCGCCATCGCCGAACAACACGGCGACGTTGCGATTGCTCCAATCCATGTACGGCGTGATGCCCTCGACGCCGATCACGAGCGCGTTGCGTACGACTCCGGTGCGAATCATCGCGGTCGCGGTCGACAATCCATAAAGGAAGCTGGTGCATGCGGTGTTGATATCCATCGCCGCAGCATTGCTCGCGCCCAGCAGCAACTGAATCGCCGAAGCGGTGTTCGGTACCTGCTCATCGCCCGAGCACGTTCCGAGCACGATCAGGTCCAGGTCCTTGGCATCGACCCCGGCGCACGCGAGCGCACGGACCGCCGCCACATGCGACAGCGTCGTCATGGGCACGTGAGAGACGCGGCGCTCGTGAATGCCTGTCCGGGTCGTGATCCACTCGTCAGTGGTATCGAGGAAGCTCGCCAGCGCCGAGTTATCGAGCACGGCCGGGGGCATGCATTTGCCCCAACCAGTGATGGCGGCATGTGTCATATCACAACCAGCGTAGTTTCTTGAATCGAATATACAAGCCAAGGCAGATCGAGAGCATCGCACCGACCACAATCGCGTATCCGTAAGGCGCGTACAGCTCGGGCATGGTCGGAAAGGTCATGCCGTAGATGCCGGCGATGGCCGCGGGCACGCCTAAAATCGCTGCCCAGGCGGCGAGCTGGCGCGTAATGATGCCCTGGCGTTGCTGTTCGAGCAGACTGCTCGTCTCGAAAGCCGTCCGAATGACATCGACCAAGCCGCTCACCATGGCATCGAGACGTATGAGGTGATCGTGCACGTCTCGAAAATAGGGCTTGGCCGCGGCACTGATGCACGGAACATCCAGATTGGTCAGCTTTCGACACACGTCCGACATCCTGGTCAGCACATGCTGAAAATGAATGGCCTCGCGCCTCAGTCGAAACAGGCGGGTAATCTCGTCACGATCGAGGAGCGCATCCTGGAGGTGCTGTTCCATTGCGAGCACCTCGTCCTCGATCATCTGTACGACCGGGAAGTAGCCGTTGACGACGAAGTCCAGAATGGCGTGCAGGATGAAGTCCGGGTTCGTCTGGGTGGCCTTGGGACCACTTTGAAACTTTCCGTGAGCATGCCCGCGGTCGGCGGCATGGCGCACCGTGATGATGTGGTGCCCGCTCAAGAATGCGTCGATCTCGCCATACTTGATCGCGTCGTTCTCCAGACGTGCGATTTTCAGTACGACGAAGATCTGATCATCGTAGATATCGACTTTCGGTACCTGCGCCGGACGCATCGCGTCCTCGACAGCCAGACTATGAAGCCCGAAGCGTTCCTGCAGGACCGTGAAGTCGGTGTCGACAGGATCGAGCACTTCGATCCAGATGAACTCTGATTTCCCAGACGGCCGAATGCTGGCGTCCAGCGCCACGTGTTCGATAAATTTGCCGTCCCGAAAGATGGCTGCGGTGACCTCACTCATACGTGTCTACCGGTGATGGCGGCATGTGTCATGGCCGGATCATACTCTCGCGGGCTGGCGTACCTGCCATTCGAGCCATCCTAACTTTACTTGACCTTGCCCTTGGGGCAAGTCGTAGAGTGCCGGCGTGTCTTCGAGCACTCCGAAGTTCGCGCGACTGCTGTCCATCGGCGAGTTTGCGGCCGCCACGCAGTTATCGCCCAAGGCCTTGCGACTCTATGACGAACAGGGCCTTCTGCAACCCGCGAGGATCGATCCGGCGAGCGGATACCGCTATTACGACAGCAACCAGGTTTCGACCGGGCGGCTCGTTCGTACCTTGCGTGACATGGATCTGGCGCTCGCGGACGTGGCGCGCGTCGTGGCGGCGGAGAGAGCCCAGGCCGAGTTGTTGTTGAGCCGCTTCGCGGTCGGGCTCGATCATCGCTATGCGCGCGAGAAACGTGCCTTTCAGTCGGCCTTGTTGCTGCTGAGAGATGCTGCGCGTGCCGACGCCGTGACCGTCGAGCAGCGCACGCGCACGGCGATGACCGTGCTGGTGTCGCCCTTCGCGACCGTCCGCTCGGGATTCTACGAGCGCCTGCACAGCCAAACCGATGCGGCGCGGGAAAGCGCGCGGAAGGCGGGCCTGCAGCTTCGTCCGGAATCGTACTGTCGCCTCGCCGAGCCGTTGAGCGAAGACGAATCGCAGCTCGAGTTGCTCCTCCCGGTCGAAACGCCGGCGCACCTGCCGGACGGTGTCACGCTTCGACACTTACCCGCCACAGAGTGCGCCGTAATTACGCTCACAGCAGTGAATGTCCAGGGGGCCGACTTCAGCGCTCCCGTGGATGCCCTCTTCGATTGGTTCGATCGCCGCGGCTGTCGCGCGATCGATGCCCCGTGCCTCAGTCGCCTGATGCGCGGGGCCGAATTGCACTCCGAAATCTGCTGGGCGTACGAGCCCGTGTCGAATCCGCCGAGGTGACCATGTCCCAAGAAGTATCTGCCGAGTCGGTGTACGCACAACTCGGATTGCCGAATGCCCCGGTGCTCATCGACGTGCGCCGCGACACCGATCGTCTGGCTCAGCCTCGCGTCATTCCCGGCGCGCTGCAACTCGATGCTGGCGATGTCGAACGCTGGGCGTCCTCGTTGCCGCGGGCGTCGCTGCTCACCTACTGCGCGCATGGAGGCGCGGTTTCGCGTGCGGTGAGCGAGCGTTTGTCCGAACTGGGATGGCCGGCGCGAATGCTTGCGGGCGGAATCGAGGGCTGGATGGCGGCCGGATATCCCACGGCGCGGATGCGCCCGGACCTCAAGGCGCCGGGAGGCTCACGCTGGGTGACGCGCGAGCGGCCGAAGATCGATCGACTCGCATGCCCGTGGCTGATTCGGCGCTTCATCGATCCGGAGGCACAGTTTTTCTACGCGCCCTCGCATCGCGTTCGAGCGGAGGCCGAGGCACTCGGTGCGGTGCCCTACGACATCACCGAGGTCAACTTTTCGCATCGGGGTCCGCGCTGCAGTTTCGATGCGTTCCTGGATGAATTCGACCTCAGGGATCCGGTGCTCGATGAAATGGCGACGATTATCCGCGCAGCGGACACGGCGACGCTCGAGCAGTCTCCGCAGGCGTCCGGGCTGCTCGCCATCTCGCTGGGTCTCTCCGCCAACATTCTTGACGACATTCTGCTACTCGAACAGGCGATGCCGCTCTATGACGCGCTCTACGCGTGGCGCAAGACGGCTTCACACGAAACGCACGGTTGGCCACAAAGCACGTCGTGAGCGCGGCCGCGCAGACGATGCAGGCAGTGCCGGCCGTTCCGGCAGAAAGCCTCGGGCGCCTCTTCCTGCGCTTTCTTCGCTTCGGCTGCCTGGCCTGGGGTGGGCCGGTCGCGCAGATTGCGATGCTGCGCCAGGAGTTGGTCGAAGAAGAGCGCTGGGTATCTTCCGAACACTTCAATCGTGCGCTGGCGATGTACCAGATTCTGCCGGGCCCGGAGGCGCACGAACTGTGCGTCTACTTCGGCATGCTCTCGCGTGGGCGCACCGGCGCAATCCTCGCGGGCGTCGGATTCATGCTGCCGGGATTCGTGCTCATGTTCGCGCTCTCGTGGTTGTACGTGCGTTACGGACTCGATACCCACGGGGCACTCGCCGTGGTGTTTGCGGCCATCCAGGCCGCGGTCGCAGCGCTGGTCGTGCGGGCGGTGTGGCGCATTGGCAGTCATGTGCTGCTGGATCGATGGCTCTGGATCATTGCGGCGGGAGCATTTGCCGCCCAATTGCTGGGCGTTGGCTTCGCAGTGACGCTCGCTGCCGGCGGCCTCATCTACTTCCTGGTGCGGCGCTTCCGTCCAGGCGTCGCCGCACTGTTCGCAGCCGCCTGTTGCATTACGCTCGCGATCGTCACCTATCGAACCGGCTTCGAGCTTCAGGCGCTGCAGCTTGGAGACGCAGCAACTGGCGACGCGCGAAGCGCCGCAAGCCTCCCGGACCTGTTCCTGTCGGGTCTCAAGACCGGGCTCCTATCATTCGGCGGTGCCTACACGGCGATTCCGATCCTGCAGCACGACGCCGTGATCGAAGGCGCATGGATGTCGCATGCGCAGTTCCTCGATGGCCTGGGGTTGTCGGGCCTGCTGCCGGCGCCGCTCATCATCTTTGGCACGTTCGTAGGCTTTATCGGCGGCGGCCCGCTGGGCGCGTTGCTCCTGACGCTCGGGATCTTTCTGCCGGCGTTTGCCTTCACGTTGGTCGCACACGATCCGCTCGAGCGCCTGCTCCATCATCCGCGCGTCCACGCGTTTCTGGAGGGCGTGACCGCTGCCGTCGTCGGCATCATTGCCGGCACCGCCGGCTCGATTCTCGTGGGGACGCTATCGGGCGCAATGACCATCGCCGTCTTCGTGCTGGCGCTGGCCGCGTTCTTCTACTGGAACACCCGGCTGCTGGTGCCGATGGTCATCGCTGGCGCGGCACTGTTCGGCGGGCTGGCCCATGTATTCTGACCGCGCCAGGGATTGGCGTTCACAATTTCCGGTGCTGGCGCAGAAGGTCAATGGCCATGCGCTCGTGTATCTCGACAGCGCAGCGACCACGCAGCGCCCGCAGGCTGTCATCGACGCGCTGCTCGATTACTACAGCCGCGACAACGCCAACCCCGGAGCCGCACTGCACACGCTCGCGCGTCGGGCGCACGAACGCTATGAAAATGCACGCAGCCGCCTGGCGACATTCCTCAATGCACAACAGGCCGATGAGATCGTCTGGACGCGAGGCACGACCGAGGGAATCAATCTGGTCGCGACAGCCTGG
>DATIEU010000441.1:0-2343 GCA_035455565.1 Steroidobacteraceae bacterium
GTGGGCTGGCTGCAAGACACCCGCCAGCAATAGCAAGCAACCGATCCCTGCCCATGATCCGGTGCGAACCATGATCCACCCCTTGTTCTTGGACTGGGCGGATTATGACCTACGGAACTCCGCGGCTACCCTTGGGCGATGGGGCAAAAAAAAAGCGCCGCGAGCGGGGGAAGCTGAATCGCGGCGCCAAGAGCGAACCACAGGGGTTCAGGGGGAAACGAAACTTTCGATCAAGCCATCGCCAGGGCGAGTGAAACCTCCTCCATCTCGTAGCCCATCACCTGCCGTGTCGTCGGATCGATGATCGGCTGGCCCTTGCGGAAACATCCGGTGTTCGCCGCTCGCTTCGCGAGCGCGAGTCGCGCATCAACCTGCTCCAGCGCGAACTCGCCATTCGGGCGGCGAATCAGCAGCGTGGCGCGGTGCTCGGGATTGGCGGCGTGTTCGGGCTCGCCCTCCGGCAGTAACAAAGCGACCACTTCTGACTGATTGCTGCTCATCATTGCGAACTCAGCCGAAGACAAAGCAACCCCCGTGCCAGAGGCGCAAATCTTGTTAAATCAGTTACTTACCGCAGCGCCGCGGGAGTGCGGGCGGTGACGGAATTTGTCAGTTTCTGACGCGTGGACGGCGGCTTACGTCAACTCGCGATCGGTTTCACACGACTCCCACTCCCATTCGCCGGACAGGGCGGGGTGAGAGTTCACGGCGGGACGACGACGCACGCCTGGTTGTTACTCTTCAGCGCGGCGCACGCGGCACGGGCACGTTCTTCCGTCATCACCCCGGCCTGCAGGCGATAAAGATGACCCGAGGTGGTGGTCGCGAGCTTCACCGACGGCGTCAGCCCGCCGAGTAATTCTGGATACGCGCCCTGCAAGCGGCGCCACTCGCCCATCGCCTGCTTGTCGCCACCGGCAAATGCGCCAAGTTGAATGCGATACATCCCTGGCGTTGCGGCAACCGGTGTTGCCACAGTGCCGGGGGACGATTCGAGTGGCGCAGCCATTTCCTGCGGCGTCCCCGATGGCGTCTGCGCAAGAGCCAGGTTGCCGATGCGAATCCGCGCTTCGTCGGAGTTGCGTCCCTGGGGATGGCGAGTCACGAATTGCTGGTACGCCTCGGGCGTGTCGGCGCGCATCGCCTTCTGCCAGTCCTCCGCCTCCTGCAGTTCGCGCACACGGGCTTGCGCCTGCGACGCGAATTCGCCGTCCGGGAACGAAGCGAGGAATCGCTGATAGGCCTGCAAGGTGTCGGCGCTGCGCGCCGCTTCCCACTCCTGCTGGCGCCGGCTGCACCCCGAAGCCCACACGAGGCTCACCATCAAGAACGCCATCAGTACGTGTCTGCTCACGGCGCCTCCGAGTGCTCGAGCGTGGTCGGGTTCGTCGCGGATTGTAATGGAGTGGTAGGCTGGCGGCTGCAACTGGGAAGCCTGAGGGTGGGTGCCAATGTCAGAAAATCCCAAGCGACGCTTGCTCGATGCGGTCTCTTCGTCGCCCACGTTCATCGGCGAGGGGGCGCGATTCGACGGCAATTTCTCCGGCATCGGCCCATTCGTGCTGTGCGGCTACGTCAAGGGCGACGGCCGCATCGATGGACCGCTCAACCTCGCGGTCTCCGGTCACTGGGAGGGCGAAGTACAGGCGACTCAGGCGGTCATCGCAGGCAAGGTCACGGGAGACCTGCGTATCGAGGAGAAGCTCGAGATCGGCCAGACCGCCGTCATTCGCGGCAGCGTTACCGCGCGCACCCTCGCGATCGCCAAGGGCGCCGTGGTGGACGGCGACATCACCGTGACGAGCGGCGCGCCGATTACGCGCTTCGAAGAGAAGAGAACCGTGGCGGAAAGCTAGTTCGCGATGATGCGGTGAAGCGTCCCGCCGATGTCGACCACGTAGAGCTCGCCGTCGTTGTCCTCGGCAAATGAGGAAATGGCGAGTCCCGATTCGACCGCCTCGTTGCTCGTCATCGTGAGCGTGGGCGGCGTATCGGCGGGAATCGACCAGATACGGCCGGACCCGAAATCACCAAACACGAAGCGCCCGACGAGGTCAGGCACCGCGGTGCCGTTGTAGACGTAACCGCCGGTGACCGTCGTGCCCGCGTCGCGGCCGTATTCCGCGACCGGTGGGGTGGGCGTCGTAGTGGGCGAACCGCAGTTGAGTCCCGTGCTGCGCGTGCCTTCGAAACAGCGCCAGCCATAATTGCCACCGAGAACGACGCGGCTCACTTCCTCGAGCGTGACCTCGCCCACGTCGCCGACCCAGAGCTGACCCGTGGCCCGGTCGAAACTCCAGCGCCACGGATTGCGGAAGCCCCAGGCGAAAATCTCAGGGCACG
>DATIEU010000442.1:0-2183 GCA_035455565.1 Steroidobacteraceae bacterium
TCACGTTCACGCCCAAACCGGGGCTGACGCGGAATCAGGTGCGGATCGCTACGTTCGCCTGGCCCGGGTTCAACGTCCCGAAGGTGCGCCTGCTCGAGGTCAAGGCGATCAACGAGATAGACGGCGCTGGACTCTCGGGCCTTCGCGTCTGGCTCGACCACATGACATGCCAGGGGGCCGGACAGTTCACGTCCATCCACGGCGCGGGCTGGACGCCTGGCGGGTGGACGCAGCAGTTCTGGACCAACGTGGAGGTGGCCGATGACAAGTGGAGCGTGTCGGGCTTTGCCGACCTCATCCGCGACGTGAACTGCAACCGCGTGCAACACGGGATGATCCTGCCGAAGCTGACGGTAAACGTCACCTACGGCCAAATGGCGCCAGAGCCGCTAGAGCACAACGACATCATCGCGTGGAACCAGCGCGTGGGCGAGACGATCGACAACGGGATCGTGTACGGCTATCGCGGCCTCAGCCTGGATTCCGGCGGCGTGTTCTTCAAGAACACCGGAGCTCTCAACAACACGGCTCTCGTGAACATCATGGCGAACCTGACGTCCGCCAATGGGAGCATCTTCGGCGAGAACTGCGGCAGCCTGAATCACCTACTGCTCTACAACCTCACGCACAACGGCTGGTGGGCGTGGTCACTACCGCAGGCGTCGATGACGAACGTGTCCGTGCGCGGATGCGTGTGGGGCGCCATGGGCATCAACGCCGGCTTCGGGGACTCCGTCGATGTTGGCTGGTTCGACCAGAACCACTACCTCAACATCAGCGGGAACAACATCACACCCGGAACGAACGTCACGACCGGCAACCCGCAGTGGGACCCGAACAACTTTCACCCGCTGCCGATGAGCCTGCTGCGGCGCATAGCGGTGCCGCTCGTGCCGATCGACGCGATCAACGTGCTGCGGCCGACTGACAACTGGTCGGCGGTGGGGGCATTCGAATGACTCGCGTCCGCGTTGCATCCGTTCGTAGCCCGTCGTCCGGCGTGCTCCGGTCGTACTCGCGCCCGCGGCGAGCGCTGACGGACCGGGGCGTGTTGGTCGTGTGGCTTGGCGTGGCCTTCGCCGTGCCGGTCGGCGCGCTGTGGATCAGGAGCTGGCTGTGATGTCCAGAGACGTTCGCCCGCCGCTCTTCCGCTCGTGGCGCTAGGTCGCGCTCATCGTGGCCCTGGCGCTTCTCCCGATTGCTCTCTTCGTGGCCGCGTTGCTCCTGCTCCTGGATATGGAGGCGACCCCGTGAGCGCCACAGCGGCCAAGGCGCGCACCTTGACGATCAGCTTCGTTGTCCGTGGCCTGCCCAAGGCGCAGCCTCGCGCTCGCTCCCGCAAGGGCCTGATGGGCGTCTACGATCCAGGCACGGCGGACGGCTGGAAGGCGCTCGTAGTGGGCGCTGCGCGTGAGCACCGCCCCTCCGCTCCGCTGGACGTTCCGCTGCGCGTCTCGATCGACTTTCTGTTCCCGCGGCCGAAGTCGCTCATGCGCGCAAAGGACCCTGAAGGCGAGCTCTACCACACGGGCCGTCCCGATCGCGACAACCTGGACAAGGCGGTGCTGGATGCGCTCAAGCAGGATGGATGGTTCCGCGACGACTCGCTGGCCTGCGCCGGCGAGATTCGGAAGCTCTACCATGCGAAGAGCGGCGTTCCTGGAGCGCGCGTGACGATCACGGAGCTCGCGTGAAGCCCTGTCGAAAGCATGACTGGGAGTTGACCGGCGTCCGCGTCGAGGACGAGGTGCGCTCCGTCGAGACCTGTTCGACGTGCGGCGCAGAGCGTGAGCGCGCCCCGACTC
Source organism: Steroidobacteraceae bacterium (assembly GCA_035455565.1). Lineage (GTDB taxonomy): Bacteria > Pseudomonadota > Gammaproteobacteria > Steroidobacterales > Steroidobacteraceae > DATBVX01. Next base: position 1,806 of record DATIEU010000442.1, read on the forward strand.
GGCGCACATTCGCTTCGGCCGTAGTCGACCGCGCGAAGAAGCTCGAGCGACGCGGCGCGCGTGGACGGCAGGCGCGGCTCGCGTTCAAGGAGCTGGCCAGGTGAAGCGGTATCCGCCCGAGGAGCAGCGCGAGAGCCCCGGGCCTCTCTTCGCCGAGCTCGACGCGCCCGAGAGCGCCACGCTGCGCGAGGCATTCGAGCGCTTCCATCGCGAGAACCCACAGGTCTATCGGCTCTTCTGTCGCTTCTGCGACGACGCGATCCGCGCCGGCCGGAAGCACCTCGGCGCCAAGATGATCTGGGAACGAATGCGCTGGTTCGCCCGCGTCGAGACGACCGACCCGGAGTTCAAGCTGAACAACAATTACCACGCCTTCTA
>DATIEU010000443.1:0-11206 GCA_035455565.1 Steroidobacteraceae bacterium
CCTTGTGGCAGCGCTTGCCCGCGCATGACCAGGCGCGCTTCGTGCGGCACCTGCGCCCATGGTGGGACGCGCACCGTCACCGGCTGCCCGCCGCCGTAGCGGCACGGCTCGAGCGCATGCGCACCGCGCGCACGCTCGCCGTGCACGCCGGTCGCATCGAGGGTGCACGAATCATCGACGGACGCATCCACGTGCGCTGGCGGCCGCGCGCCGGGGCCCAGTTGTCGACCCTGGCTGTCGATCACGTGGTCAACTGCACGGGCCCGGCATACTCGGTGCGAACCTCGACCGAACCCATGATGCGGTGGCTGTTCGACGCGGGCTGGGTCGCCGCCGACTCACTCGGCCTCGGCCTGCGCACTCGCACGCACGGCAACGTGCTCGACGCGGACGGCAGCGCGGTGCGCGGCCTGTTCTACGTGGGACCGCTGTTGCGCGCGAAGTACTGGGAAGCCACTGCCGTTCCGGAACTGCGGCGCCACGTGGAAAGCACTGCCGCTGCGCTCGAACGTCGCGCCGCACCGTTGCCGCGTGTCGTGCTCAGCCGCCGCGGCGCTTACGCGACTGGGGCACCTGCTGCGTGATGCAGTGGATGTTGCCGCCGCCGAGCAGGATTTCGCGGCTCGGCACACCGACGACATCGCGCTCCGGGAACACCTTCTTGAGCTGCGCCAGCGCGTGCCGGTCGCGCCTGGCATCGAGGAGCGGCACGACCACGCCGCCGTTGGCGATATAGAAGTTGACGTAGGAGCCCGCCAGCCGATGACCGGGCTCGCGTGGGCGCGTGCCCTCGACGTGATCGACGCCGCCGGATTCGTCCGCGGTCATGTAGAGCGGGCCGGGCTGGGCGATCTTGTGAACCTTGAATTCGCGTCCGCGCGCGTCACGCGCCTCGCGCAGCCGCTCGAGCGCGTCGCGTGAGATGGCATGTTGCGGGTCGCGGCGATTGTCGGTCCAGGTGAGACACACCTCGCCAGGGCGCGCGAAACAGCAGAGATTGTCGACGTGCCCGTCGGTTTCGTCGCAGGCCACGCCCTTGCCGAGCCAGATGATGGTCTCCACCCCAAGCCACGCCTTCAGGTTCGCCTCGATCTGCTCGCGCGTCAGTTCCGGATTGCGATTCGGGTTGAGCAGGCATTCCTCGGTCGTGATGCAGGTGCCCTCGCCGTCGACATGAATCGCGCCGCCCTCGAGCACGAACGAAGCGCGGTAGCGATCGTCGCCCTCGATTTCGAGCACCTTCTGCGCGACGCGATCGTCCTGGTCCCAGGGAAAATAGAGTCCGCCGCGCAAGCCGCCCCAGGCATTGAAGCGCCAGTCGGCACCGCGCCGTCGCCCGCGCTGGTCCACCAGGAACGTGGGGCCGACGTCACGCATCCAGGCATCGTTGCTCGAGATCTCCACCACGCGCACGGCCGGCGGCAGCTGGTTGCGCGCATTGACGTACTGCGTGCGGGATGCGGCCACCGTGACCGGCTCGAAGCGCGCGATCGCGCTGGCCACCGCGGCGAATGCCGCCTGCGCGGGCTTGGCGCCGAGGCGCCAGTTGTCGGTTCTTTCCGGCCAGACCAGCCAGCACCCGGCGTGGCGTTCGAATTCGCCCGGCATGCGAAAGCCGTGGCGTGCGGGTGTGCCCCTGATCGTTCTGCCCACTGAGACGCGCCTGCTTCAAGGAAGCCGGCGGCGATTGTAGCAAGGCGCAGTATCAGCGTTGGTTGCGAGCGGCGTGCTGACTAGATCCCGACGACTTGCAGGCTCGCGCTCGCCAGGCCGAAACCGAGCGCGGCACCGGCGAGGACGTCGGTCGGATAATGCAGGCCGAGAATCACGCGCGACACGGCGACCAGGAGCGCGAACGGCACAAGCAGCACGCCGAGCTCCGGGAAGTAACTCATGCTAATCGTCGTGAAAGACACGGCGTGCAGCGTATGGCCGGACGGGAAGCTGTAGCGATCGAGCGGCGCCGTGCCGAGAGCAATGCGATCGCAGTGGATGAACGGCCGCTCGCGCACCAGCGTGTGCTTGAGCGCCTTGTAGAAACCGACGCCGAGGAGTCCGGTCATCGCCATCTGCAGTGCGGGCAGCTGGCCGGCTTCACCATAGAGGAACGGCAACGCGAGGATCAGCGTGTACCAGAACACGCCATCGCCCAGCCGGCTCACGACCCCGAAGAATTCACGCACGGGCCGGCTGGTGCAGCCGCGGTTGAGCAGCAGGCACAGCGACAACTCCGCGGCGTCGAAACGCCGGATAACATCGGTTGCGCGCATGGTGGCCATGTGTTCTCGACGTCCGTTCACCGCCCAACGGGCCTGGTTACACTTTCGGACGCTGACGAGGGTCGCCCTGGCGCGCTACGGTCCGATGACTGGAGGGTTAAATATTTATGACATTCAGCCGGTTATCACTTATTCTTGAGGCCTAAACCACAAGATGTAGTGCGTGCCCCGACATGCGCGCCGCCGCTCTGATCTGACACACTTCTGTCATGAAACTTTTGCTGATCGAAGATCACCTCGATATCGCCGAGAACATCTGCGAATACGTGACCGGCAACGGCCACCAGGTCGACCACGTCGCCACCGGCGAGGAAGGCCTGGCACGCGCGCGCGAAGGTCATTACGACGTCATCGTGCTCGATGTCATGCTGCCGGGAATGGACGGGCTCGAAGTGTGCCGGAACCTGCGCAGCGAATGCCGCTCCACGGCGCCGGTGCTGATGCTCACCGCGAAAGATCTCGTGGTCGACAAAGTGGCCGGATTCGAAGCCGGCGCCGACGACTACCTGGTGAAGCCCTTCTCACTGCTCGAGCTCGAAGCGCGTCTCGGCGCTCTCGCGCGGCGCGGCGCGCCGCGCCCGTCCGAGGGCATCATGCGCATCGCGGGCCTCACCTACGATCCCAACACGCTCACCGCTGAGCGCGACGGGGTCGCGATCAAGCTCAACCCGAGCACGCGGCGGCTCCTGGTGCTGCTGATGCAGAACACACATCGGGTCGTCACGCGACGCGAGCTGGAACGCGAGCTGTGGGGCGATCAACCTCCGGACGGCGATGTCCTGCGCGCGCACATGTATGCGCTGCGCAACGCTGTCGACAAGCCCTTCGCACGCAAGCTCCTGCACACCCACCACGGCGAAGGCTATCGGCTGGCTGCGGTCGATCATGAAGCAGCTTAGCCTGCGCGCCCGCTTCATGCTGGGCATCGTTTTCTGTGTGGGGCTCACATTGCTGCTCCTCACAGGCTGGCATATATGGGCCGGTCAGCGCACCGAGCAGGCGCTGCTCAACGAGGTGATGCGCACGCACCTCGCCCTGTACGAATCGCACTTCGCGCTATCGGGTGCCACCGAGGAAACGTCCGGCAAGATCACCGCGTATCGCGACGGCAGCCGGAGCCTGCCGCCGGAACTCGCCGCGCTCACACCCGGCTGTCACCTGAGCGTGAGCTACGCGGGTCATCCGCACCAGGTGCTCGTGGCCAAGACCGCTGGCGGACTCGTGTACGTGAGCTACGACCTCACCGATCACGAGCGGCGGGTCGGGCTCGCATGGGCCTGGCTCACGCTGATTCTCGGAGTCACGCTGGTGATCGTGGCCGTGACTGCGATCTGGGTCTCACGCAGCATCATCGCACCGGTCACCGCGCTCGCCGGGCGCCTGAGTCACATCGATCCGAAACAGCGCCACGAGCGCCTCGGGCCCAACTTCACGCGTCACGAGCTCGCGCCGATCGCGGCATCGATCGACCGCTTCCTCGAGCGCCTCGACGGCTTCGTGGAGCGCGAGCAGTCCTTCACTGCCACCGCGAGCCACGAATTGCGGACGCCGCTCGCCGTCATCCAGGGCGCGACCGAAATCCTGAGCGAGCACACGCGCGAGCGCGCGCCGGCCAGCAAGGCGCTGGCGCGGATTCAACGCGCCGCGGGCGAGATGTCGGAGTTCATTCACGCGCTGCTGATGCTGTCGCGCGAATCGCAGCCCGACACCGAGCCGGGCGAAGCCTGCGACGTCGGGGAAATCCTGCCGCGCGTCGCCGAGGAGCAGCGCGAGCTGCTCAACGGCCGCACCGTGAACATCGAGTGCCAGTGCTGCGAATCGCTGCGCGTGCAGGCGCCACGCAGCCTGGTGACGATCGTGATCGGCAATCTCTTTCGCAACGCCCTCGCGCACACCGAACGTGGCTCGGTGACCTGTCAGATAAAGGAGCGCACCCTCTCCATCCGCGACTCCGGCCCCGGTATCGCGGCCGAGCACATGCGCCAGGTGTTCGACCGCAACTTCACCACGCGCCCGGGCGGCTACGGCATGGGCCTCTATCTCAGCAAGCGCATCTGCGATCGCTATGGATGGCAGCTCGCGCTGCAGAGCAGCCCGAACGGCACCACCGCTTCCGTCACCTTCTGAAACGGCGTCGGGTCAGGCCGGCGCGCCGGCGGCGCGATGGCGCGCGACCGCCGCGAGCACCAGGCTTCCCATCCCCGCGAGCAGCACTGCGAAGCACACGAGGCCGCCCAGGTAGGGCACGCGGGTGACGACGAACAGCGCCACGAGCACGCCGAGCAGCATGAAGACGCGATGCCAGGTGGTGATCGCAGCGCCGCGCCGAATGCGCGGCAGCAGCCACTCGCCGATCGCCGCTGCGGCTGCGAGGTAGCCCAGCGGCAGGAGCAGCAGGTACACGCACAGGAGCAGCAATGCGAGCGGCAGGCCGATCAGCGAGATCGCCAGCGCCACCAGCAAGGCCGGCACGCCGACGAGCAATGCCAACCCGATGACAAATGAAGCTGCCGGGCGCGTGCGCGCGGTTTCCACCACCGTCCGCGCGAAGCCGGGCCAGAGAACGAGCACGAGCCAGCCGACGAGCAGCCAGCCCGCGAGCCACAGCAGCGCGAAGACGCCGGCGAAGGCCTTGAGCCCCGTGTGCTCGCGCTCCTTGATGTGTTGCACGCCGCCACGCACCGTCGCGCCGTCCTCGACCTCGGGCGGATTCGGTCCGCGGAAGGTGACCGCGCCGTTGATCACGGCACCGCGCCCGATGATCAGCTCGCCGCCCGAGACCTCGACATCGCCCTCGATCTCGCCGTTGATCTGAGTGCTGCCGGCGGCGGACTGCAGGTACTGACCCAGGCGCCCGTCGATCGTGACGTCGCCGCCAGCCACCGATACGGCTCCATCGATGATGGCATCGCGCTCGATTTCGACATCGCCACCGGCGAGGCGTGCGCTCCCCAGCACGTGCCCCGAGACTTCGACATCGCCGCCCGCGGCATACACATCCTCGTCGACCGTACCTTCGAGCTCCACTTCGCCGCCCGCGAGCAGCGCGTCACCGCGCACGGCCGACTCGACCACGACCTCGCCGCCCGCGGCAACGGCGTCACCGAAGATTTCCTCGGTCAGGCTGACGCTACCGCCGCTCGCGAACGTATCGTTGCCGAGCTGTCGGCTGATCATGGCGTCGCCGGATTCTTCTGTATGGCCGTGACCGCCCATCAACACGAGGAGCAGCGTTCCGATTGCCGACGAGAGGAATCTTGCGCGAGTCATTGAGTGCACCTCGATTATGCGAACGAAGGTGAAGTGCGCGAGGACGCGCTGTAATTGTCCTGTCACCCGACGGCGACGCGCAAGCGAATCACTGTTTGCCCGCGGGGCGTGATGACCAGTGCACGTGGACGACTTTCCAGCCGCCGGAGCTTCGCTGCATCACGAGTGTCTCGGTGCTGAGGAGATCGACCGGCCGGTCATTCGTCGTACCGGTAAGCCGCGATTCGCTTGCGATCCAGGCGAGATCCCCGACGGTGTTGCCCGACTGACGCTGGAGCTTCGGGCTCACCGTCCGCAGGAACTCCATGTCGGCTCCCAGGTGATGCGCGGCGTATTCCGCCCGCGAGCGCTCCGCACCGCCGCTTTCCAGCACCAGCACGCCTGGATCCAGGAGCGCTTTGACTTTGGAGGGATCGCCAGACGACAGGGCCTCGTGGAATCGCCTGGCAGTGTCGAGGGCTGTGGCGGGCGATTTCTCGTGCACATGTTGCTTGCCATCCGCGTGCGTATGCACCGCCGCCTCGGTGGGTGCTCCGTGCGCTGCGCCTTCGTGCTCATGCTCCTGCGCCGCGTGATCCGTCTCGCCGCCGCCGTGCGAATGGCCGCCACTCGCAGCCACCGCCGCCTCGTAGGCGTCGGCATCGAGATCGGGCAGACGGCGCACGAACGCGACCATGCCCCAGATGTATTCGTCCGCCATGCTCTTGCCCCACGCCGGCATGCCGGAAGCCTTGACGCCGTGCTTGATCGCCCAGAACGCCTCGGCCGGATCGTCGATGACCACCTGGCTCAAGTTTGGCGGTCGCGGGTAGAGGCCCCTGCTCAACTCGGTCTCGTTGACGCCCGGCGCGAGATGACAACCGACGCACATTGCATCGTAGTTTCCGGCGCCGGAACGGATGAGCTCCTCGTTCTCAAGATCCGGCGCTGCGAGATCGGCACTGCGGGCCGAGATCGAGCGCTCGCGCAGGGCTTCGAGCACCGCGAGCACCGGGCGGGAATGCGGCACGTCGGCACCGACGTTGTAGGCGCCCGACCACGCATAACCGATGGTGAGCACAACCAGCACGAGCAGCGTCACGATGACTGTGACCAGCGTTTTCATGACAGTCCTCAGCTTCAGAACCAGATGCGCAGGCCCACGAGCCAGCGCGTGTCTTCGACCGCTTCCCCGTCGAGGCGGGCAAAGTCCGCCGTGTCACCCGACTTGCGTTCCCAGGTCACGCCGACGTAGGGCGCCAATTCACGGCGAATCTCGTAACGCAAGCGCAACCCCAGCTCCGTCGTGCTGAGACCCGAGCCAATTCCCCGCTCGGGGTCGTCCTCGCCGTGCAGTCGGAGCTCGACCAGAGGCTGCAGAATCAGGCGATTGGTGAGCAGGAGCTCGTACTCCGCTTCGAGCTGCACGGCAGTACGACCCGATTCGCCGACATATGCCGTCGCCTGCACTTCGAACTTGTAAGGCGCCACCCCTTGCACACCGAATGTCGCCCAGGTTTGTGACGAGCCGGGCTCGAAGTCGTGACGCGCGCCCGCCACGAACTCCCACCAGCGCGCAAAGGCGTGCCCCCACAGCGCTTCGACATCGAGCGACTCCGTTGCTCCGTCGATGCGCTCGCCTTCCGTTCGCAGCCACAACTTGTCGATGTCGCGGCCTGCCCACGCCTTCGCGTCCCAGCTCACCACGGCGCCTTCGTCGCCATCCTGCCAATCGAGCTGATCGAACAGCACCAGGTACTGGATGACGTCATCGTGGGCGGCATGTCCCTGCACATCGGGGAAGGCCGCCACACGATCCGCATCGGTGACCGGCGGTATGTCAGGACCTGGGTGCGCGTGCGGCACCCGCGTGTGCTCGGCGTGATCGGCCTGGCTGTGATTGGCCGGTATCGGCTTGGCCTGCGAGTGCGTGGCGTGATCATGCGACTGCGCGCTGACGCGGAAGCTTGCGCCTCCGAGCGCCAGCATCACGATCACGGCCAGCGAGAGCGCGCTCATTCCTGCACTCTCACTTCGCGCATCATGCCGGCTTCCATGTGGTACAGCAGATGACAGTGGTAGGCCCAGCGGCCGAGCGCATCGGCCGTCACGCGGTAGCTGCGTTTCGTTCCGGGCTGGATATCCACGGTGTGCTTGCGCACCTGAAACGCGCCGTGCTCGTCCTCCACGTCGCTCCACATGCCGTGCAGGTGGATCGGATGGGTCATCATGGTGTCGTTGACGAGCACGATGCGCAGCCGCTCGCCATAGCGGAGCGCGATCGGCTCGGCATCGGAGAACTTGGTGCCGTCGAACGACCAGGCGAAACGCATCATGTGCCCGGTCAAGTGCAACTCGATCGTCCGGCCCGGCTCCCGGCCGTCGGGATCCGGAAAGACGCTGTGCAGGTCTGCGTAGCTGAGCACGCGACGGCCGTTGTCCCTCAGGCCGATGCCCGGATCGTCGAGGCGTGCAGCAGGCATCGTCGTCTGCATGTCCAGAAGTGGATTGCCGCTTTCGCTCGCCGGATGTGTCTGCGGAGCGCCCTGCGCCATCGCCGCCATGTCGTGGTGGGCGTGTGCCGTCGAATCGCCGGCCGGCATGTCGTGGCCCGCGTGCTCGCTAACACTCGTCGCCGTGCCATGGTTCGGCACGCTGCCATGCCCCATGTCCGCCATGGTCAGGACCATGCGAGGATCCGTTTCGGGCACCGGCGCACTCAGGCCTTCGCGCACCGCCAATGTTCCCCGCGCGTAGCCCGTACGATCCATCGACTGCGCGAAGATCGTGAACGCGTCTTGGCCGGTCGGCTCGACGATGACGTCGAGCGTTTCCGCGACGGCGATGCGAAATTCGTCGATCGTGACCGGGTGCACGTACTGGCCGTCGGCGGCCACGACCGTCATCTTGAGCCCGGGGATGCGCACGTCGAAATACGTCATCGACGAGCCGTTAATGAAGCGCAGTCGCACGCGCTCTCCGGGACGGAAGAGGCCGGTCCAGTTTCCCGCGGGCGCCTTGCCGTTCAGCAGGTACGTGTAGGTATAGCCGCTCACGTCAGCGAGATCGGTGGGGCTCATGCGCATTTCGCCCCATATCAGCCGGTCGCGCAGCGTCGCCTTCCATCCCTGGCGCTCAACGTCACGCGCAAAATCGCCGACCGTGCGCTTGCGGAAGTTGTAGTAGTCCGAGTGCTTCTTCAGCTTGGCAAACACGCGATCCGGGCTCTCGTCCGTCCAGTCCGAGAGCATGACCACGTGCTCGCGGTCGTAGCGAAAGGGCTCCGGTTCCCGGGGCTCGATCACCAGCGGCCCATAGAGACCGCGCTGTTCCTCGAAGGCCGAATGACTGTGGTACCAGTAGGTGCCGGCCTGCCGGACCTGGAAGTGATAGCGGTAGGTCTCTCCCGGGCGAATGCCATGGAAACTCAAGCCTGGAACGCCATCCATGTTGGCGGGCAAGAGAATTCCGTGCCAGTGAATCGAGGCGTCGTCGTCGCGCAGGTGATTGCCCACGCGCACCGTGACGGTATCGCCCTCACGCCAGCGCAGGATGGGCGCGGGCAGCGAATCGTTCACCGTGATTGCAATGCGCGCTGCACCGGTGAAGTTCACCGGAGTTTCGCCGATCGAGAGATCGAACTCGGTGCCAGTGAGCACGCTCCCTTGTGTCGCGCCGTAACTCGCCCCCACCGAGGGCCGCCACAGGCCAAGCCCTGCGAGGACGCCGCCGGTGACGAGCCCCTGCACAAACGTGCGTCGTGCCAACACACTCATCGCAGCGGCACCGTGCGCAACCGCAACGCATTGGCGATGACCGAGACCGAGCTCAGGCTCATGGCCGCGGCGGCGAGTATCGGGCTCATCAGCAGACCCGTGAACGGATAGAGCACGCCGGCGGCGACCGGTACGCCCAGCGCGTTGTAGATGAACGCTGCAAACAGGTTCTGGCGGATGTTGCGCACGGTCGCATTGCTCAGGCGGCGCGCACGCACGATGCCGGTCAGGTCGCCTTTGACGAGCGTCACGCCGGCACTCTCGATGGCGACGTCGGTGCCGGTTCCCATCGCGATGCCAACGTCGGCGGCGGCGAGCGCCGGCGCATCGTTCACGCCATCGCCGGCCATCGCGACACGGCGGCCGGCACTCTGCAGCTGGCGCACCACCGCGACCTTCTGTTCCGGCAGCACGTCCGCGTGCACCTCGTCGATGCCCAGCCGCCGGGCCACGGCGTCGGCGGTGCGACGGTTGTCGCCCGTAAGCATGACGATGCGCACCTTTTCGGCATGCAGGGCCCGAATGGCCTCGGGCGTGCTGTCCTTGATCGCGTCGGCCACGCTCACGAGACCGGCCGCTCGACCGTCCAGGGCCACGAACATGACCGTCTGTCCGTCGCCGCGCAGCTCGTCGGCTGGTGCCTGCAGGGCCGCGATGTCGACGTTGGTCGCGGTCATGAGCGCCCGATTGCCGAGCGCCACGTCTTTTCCGCCGACGCGGCCGCGAACGCCCTGTCCGGTCACCGACTCGAAGTCGGCGACCCGCTGCAGCTCGAGTCCGCGAGATTGCGCGCCCGTGACGATGGCGGCGGCCAGCGGGTGCTCGCTCCCGCGCTCGAGACTCGCAGCCAGCGCCAGCACCTCGCCCTCCGCAAGGGAGCCGGGCGCGACCACTCGTTGCAGCACCGGCTTGCCGACCGTGAGTGTGCCGGTCTTGTCGACCACCAGCGTATCGATCTCGCGCAGTCGCTCGATCGCCGCGGCATCCTTGAACAGCACTCCCAGCTGCGCGCCCCGGCCCATCGCAACCATGATGGACATCGGCGTCGCGAGACCGAGAGCACAGGGGCAGGCGATGATCAGCACCGCGACCGCGTTGATCACGGCGTGAGCGAGCCGCGGCTCCGGGCCGATCCAGAGCCAGGTGAGGAACGTGAGCGCCGCGACCACGATCACCGCAGGCACGAACCAGGCGGAAACCTTGTCGGCGAGCTTCTGGATGGGTGCACGGCTGCGCTGTGCTTCGGCGACGAGATTGACGATCCGCGCGAGCAGGGTTTCGTTACCGACGCGCTCGGCGTGAATGACGAGCATCCCGGTACCGTTGAGGGTGGCCCCGATCACGCGACTGCCGGGGCTCTTTTCCACCGGAATCGATTCGCCCGTCAGCATCGACTCGTCGACTGCGGCAGCGCCTTCCAGCACGACACCATCGACGGGGATCTTCTCCCCGGGGCGCACGCGCAATCGGTCACCGATCTGCACCTGCTCGAGCGGCACATCCGTCTCGGTGCCTGCCGCGTCGATCCGCCGCGCCATCTTGGGCGCCAGATCGAGCAAGGCGCGGATCGCAGCGCTGGTGCTGTGCCGCGCACGCAGCTCCAGCACCTGGCCGAGCAATACCAGCGTGACGATCACGGCTGCGGCCTCGAAGTACACGCCCACGTTGCCGTGCGCGTCTCGCAGTCCCGGCGGGAAGAGCTGTGGTGCGAGAGCGGCGACAACGCTGTATGCCCACGCCACACCGATGCCCAGCGCGATCAGCGTGAACATGTTGAGGCTGCGATTGACGATCGATTGCCAGCCGCGTACGAAGAAGGGCCACCCACCCCAGAGCACCACCGGCGTGGCCAGTGCAAGCTCGAGGAGCGGCCGCAGCCGCGGGCCGACGAAGGCATCGAGC
>DATIEU010000444.1:0-2864 GCA_035455565.1 Steroidobacteraceae bacterium
GACTTTCGCCGCCTGGCCAACTCGCTGTTCCACGGAACCGGGGCCGAGCCCTTCCCCGAGAATCTTGCGCGCACGTGGACTGCCGACAATGCCTACGCCGCTACGCTCTTTCGCGACTATTACTTCGCGCGCGCCGGGCAATACGGCCTCCTCGAGCCGGGGAAGGCCTTCTTCGTCGACAAGATGCCCTTCAACGAGATCTGGCTGCCGCTCATCCGGATGGCGTTCCCGCGCTCGCCCATCGTGCACGTGATCCGTCATCCGCTCGATGTGTGCGTGTCGGTGATGGCCAATCACCTCACGCATGGCTTCCACTGCGGCTACCGGATCGCGGACATCGTGCATCACTTCGCGGCGGTGTTCGGCGTCGTCGAGCACTACCGGCGCGAGCTGGACATTGGCGAGCTCGAGCTGCGTTACGAATCGTTCGTCGCGAACCAGGAGGAGGAAACGCGCCGACTGCTCACGCACCTCGGGCTCGAGTTCGAGGATGCCTGCCTCACGTTCCACGAGACGCGCCGCTACGCGCCCACGCCGAGTTATGCGCAGGTCACCGAGAAGCTCAACGATCGCTCGATTGGCCGGCACCGGCACTACGCCGCCCATCTGAAGCCGTTCCTGCCGCTGCTCGCGCCGCTGATGGCGCGCTACGGCTACCAAGCTTGAGGGATCTCACCCCGCCCTCTCCCCGCAGGCAGGAGAGGGACGGAGTGAGCAGAGGGGCCTAGAACCTCACGCGCATGCCCGCGAAGTACACAGGGCCGTTGTCGTAGATCGCGCGTGGCCGGAACTTCTCTCCGGTGAATTGCTCGATCTCCTCGTCCGTGAGATTCACGCCATCGAAGGTCAACGCAATGTTGTCCATCACGTTCCACACCACCGACAGGTCGAGCTGCTGCAGGGCATCCTGGTTGAGCGGCGTGTTGCGGTCGAAGGTCACAAAGAACTCCGAGCGGTAGGTGTACGCGAGGCGCGCACTGACCGCCGCGTTCTCGAAGTACGCCGTGAGGTTGAAAGTGTCTTCGGAGGCACCGGGCAACGGGTCGCCGTTGTCGTCCTCGGCATCCGTGTACGTGTAGTTACCTTGGACCCCGAAACCGCCTGCGAGCGGCCACGTCACGGCGAGCTCCGCGCCTTTCATTTCTCCGCCTGTGCCGTTGGTACGCTGGTTGATCGTGAATGGACAGCTCCAGGTGGTCGCGCTCACTTGCGTGCAGGCGAGGCTTGGTTGCGTGGCCGAGTCGACCTGGTGGTTCTCCTGGACCGGGTTGTCCGTGATGAACGAATCGATATCCTTGTAGTACAGCGCCAGTGCGACGATGGAATCGTTCGAGTGATACCACTCGAATGACAGATCGGCCTGGTTGGCGCGGAACGGATCGAGCTCGGGATTACCGGAGCTGCCCGTGAAGGCGCCGGGGTTCAGGCTGGTGCGTGGCGCGACGTCATTGTAGTTCGGTCGCGTCATCACCTTGGCCGCCGCGAACCTCAGCACCTTGTCGTCCGACAGGTCATACGCGAAGTTCAGGCTTGGCAGCACATCGTCGTAGCTGCGATTCACCACGATCGGGTCGTAGTTGCCGAATGGGTTCGAGATCGAGGCGGTGCCGCCGACTTCGTTGCCGTGGGATTCCTGGTCGGTGTTCACGTAGCGCAGGCCGAGGTTGCCGCGCCAGCGATCGCCCTCGAAGTTACCCATGACATAGCCGCCAATCACTTCCTCCGCCACCGAAAAGTTCTGCTGCGGGTAATACACGCGTCCCGGGCTGCTGTTGAGCCGGCCAAACAGGAAAGCCTCCGTGGCGTCGCGGTTGATCTGCCAGTACGAATCGAGGGTGCCCGGTGCGGCGATATCGCTGAGGAAGTCGCCGGGCGTGGGCCCGCCCGCGAATACCGTGCCCGGCGTGTTGTTGATCGGCACATGGAAGCCGCCGTAAGTGGTGGCATTGAAGATCAGCTCGCGCTCGTGGTCGGTGTACTTGGCGCCGAACTTCACGGACTTGAGCATACCGGCGTCCAGCTCCCACTCGAGATCGCCGTAAACGTAGGTCTCCTCATCGTTGTTAAGGATCTCGTGCAGGGAGCTGAAAATCAGCACCATGTCCGCCGGATCGTTTGGATTCACGCCCGTGTAGCTGACCTGCGGGGTGCCGCCGCGCAGATCGAAGTTGAAGCTCGCGGGCGCGCCGAACTCGGCAAAAGGCTGCGCATCGGTGTTCCCCTCGGCATCCGTGTAACCGACGCGAACGTGCAAGCCGAGCGCGTCCGAGAGCTGGAAGTTGCTGTCGAGGTCGATGTTGCGCGATTCCGAGCTCGCGATACGGTCGATGGCGTCGTACACGACGCCAAAGTCCGCCGTGCCATTCGCATCCGAGGCAATCGTACCGGCGACGACCGTGTTGCCCTGGATGACCGCGTTGGTCAGCGGATTACCCCTGCCGACCGCGCGCGAGCCCCACGCCATGTAATTCGCGTTGATGTTATCGGCATCGAACTTCGAATACAGGCCCGTCAGGTTGAAGTCCACGGTGTCGCTCGGCCGGAACTGCGCCGCGAAGTTGAAGCCCGTGCGGACGCGATCCTGCTGGAAGAGCGCCGAGCCGATCAGGCCCGGGAACAGCACGTCCTGACCGCCCAGGTTAGTGGTGCTGTATGTGAGCACCTCCACCCCGTCGCGACGAATGTTGCGTTCCTGGTAAATGCCGGAGAGCATGAAACCGAGCGATTCCTCGCCGTTCTTCCAGCTCACGAGCGCCGAGGCGTTGGGATCGAATTCATCCGCGAGCTCGGTATAGGCGCCTTCAAGCTTGGCGAAGATGGTTCCCGAAGCCATATCGAGCGGATTGCGCGTGATCACGTTTACC
>DATIEU010000445.1:0-9785 GCA_035455565.1 Steroidobacteraceae bacterium
CGTGGCTGCCGACTCGACGGTCGAGACGTTCGCCGCCATGCGGCTGTACATCGACTCGTGGCGATGGGCGGGCGTTCCGTTTTACATCCGCACGGGTAAGCAATTGCCCCTGACGGCCACGGAACTACGCGTGACGCTGAAACGGCCGCCACAGGATGTATTCGATCCGGTGTCGTTTGGCGGAAGCGACCACGTTCGCTTTCGGCTCAGTCCAGACGTATCGATTTCACTGGGAGCACGAGTCAAGGTGCCGGGAGAATCCATGGTCGGCGAGCACGTGGAGCTCGTCGTGCGCCATGCGAGCGGCGATGAAATGACTCCTTACGAGCGGCTGCTCGGAGACGCGATCCGTGGCGACGCGATGCTCTTCGTTCGACAGGACTCCGTTGAGGCCGCGTGGCAGGTCGTAGACCCGATCCTCGGGGATAAGACGCCGGTTCACGAGTACGACCCCGGTACCTGGGGACCAACTCAAGCCGACGGGGTCATTGCCGCTGACGGCCTGTGGCACAACCCGGACCTCTCCTCGCCCACGGTTGCGCCAAGCGCGTGACGACGCATCTCCGGGGAAAGCCGCGGTTGGCGATGCTCGGGACGCCTTTCGGAATGAGGCTCGGTCTTTCAGATTGAAAGCACGGTCTCTGCACCCGCGTGCGGCGTGGCTCCCGCAAGTAGTTCCAGTCATTCCCCTTCGGGCCGGTCCGCCGAGCAGGTATCTCCGGTGTGTTATTTGCCTCCTAGTACCGTGTCGTTCCGCCTGGAAGCGGCGACGTGGCTCACCGCTCTGGGGGGCGAGCTCCGCGACGGCGCGCCAGTACGGATGAAGGCGCGCGGCAGTTCGATTCGCCCCGTGCTCATTGGAGGCGCGAATGTCCGACGTTCCGGATACGTTTGCTCCCGGCTGGCCCGGCATCCCGGCGCGGTGGACATCCAGCGCGAAAACTGGTGTCGGCACCGCGGTGAGCCGCGACAGTCGCGTCTGGTTCACGCTGAGCCACGGAATCCTCAACGAGGTCTACTATCCGCGCATCGACAACGCCTGCACACGCGACCTCGGATTCATCGTCACCGATGGTGAAGGCTACTTCTCAGAGGAGAAGCGGGACACGCGTTCCGACACATCACAGGTAGCGCCAGGCGTTCCTGCCTATCGGATTCGCAACACTGCCCTTGATGGACGGTATCGCATCGAGAAGGAGGTACTGACTGATCCGTGGCGGGACGTCGTGCTCCAACGGATCCGACTCGTACCGCTCCAGGGCACGCTCGCCGGCTTTCGGTTGTACGTGCTGCTGGCCCCGCACCTCGCGAATCGAGGCGGTGGCAACACGGCGTGGGTGGGTGACTACAAGGGCCGGCCGATGCTGTTCGCCGAGCGTGACCACCACGCGCTCGCCCTCGCGGGCACTGCTCCCTGGCTCGCCAGATCCGCCGGATTCGTCGGCGTGTCCGACGGGTGGCAGGACCTGCATACCAATAAGCGGCTGAATCAGATCTACACGCGCGCCGAGAATGGGAACGTCGCGGTTACTGGAGAAATCGACCTCGCGTCGTCGGGCGGCACGTTCATCATGGCCCTTGGTTTCGGCCCGACGGCGATGGAAGCTGGTCAGCACGCGCAGATCAGCCTGTTGGAGGGTTTCGACGACGTACGAAGCGCGTACATCCGAGGCTGGCACGCCTGGCATGCACGGCTCAACGGCAAGGTACCGGCTGAAAACGAGAGCCGGCTCTATCAGATCAGTGCCGCACTCATGCGAACGCACGAATCGAAGCGGGTTGAAGGCGGGATCATCGCCAGCCTCTCGATCCCCTGGGGGTTCTCAAAGCCCGACGACGATCTGGGCGGTTATCACCTCGTGTGGCCACGAGACCTCGTGGAAACGGCCGGGGGCTTCATCGCGATTGGCGCGCACGAGCACGTCAGGCGAGTCTTGCGCTACCTCGAGGTCACGCAGGAGGCCGACGGGCACTGGTCGCAGAACATGTGGCTCGACGGCACGCCTTATTGGCACGGCGTTCAGATGGACGAGACGGCGCTCCCCATCCTCCTCGTCGATCTCGCGTATCGGGAGAGTGTCCTCGACATCAGTGAGCGAGGCGCACTCTGGCCAATGGTCCGGCGGGCCGCTGCCTTCCTCATCCGCAACGGCCCGGTCAGTCCGCAGGATCGCTGGGAAGAGGAGCCTGGCTATGCGCCATTTACGGTTGCGACCGAGGTGGCGGCGCTGGTTGTCGCCGCCGAGTTGGCGCAGGCCGCCGGCGAGGAAGGCACCGCAACATATCTGCTCGAGACCGCCGACGCCTGGAACGCGAGTATCGAACGGTGGCTGTATGTCGCGGGTACGGAGCTCGCCGAACGGCATGGTGTCGACGGCTACTACGTTCGCGTCGCCGAGCCCGATCGAGCGGATGCCTCATCGCCGTGCCTCGGATTCGTCCCAATCAAAAACCGGCCGCCGGACCAATCCACCGGACCAGCGGCGTTGATGGTCAGCCTCGATGCACTGGCGTTGGTACGCTTCGGACTCCGCGCTCCGGACGACGCGCGCATCCTGAACACCGTGAAGATGATCGACGCGACGCTCAAAGTGGAGACGCCGCGAGGCCCCGTCTGGCATCGATATCAAGGGGACGGATACGGGGAACATGCCGATGGCGGACCGTTCGACGGCACTGGAATCGGTCGTGGCTGGCCGCTCCTGACGGGCGAGCGAGGCCACTACGAGCTCGCGGCTGGCCGTGCGGACGTGGCTGGCCAGCTCGCCGGGGCAATGGAAATGCTTGCGGGCGAGAACGGTCTCCTGCCTGAGCAGGTGTGGGACAGCGCCGACATTCCTGACCGCGAGCTGGCCGTCGGCCATCCGTCCGGGTCCGCGATGCCGCTCGTATGGGCACATGCCGAGTACGTCAAATTGCGCCGATCGTTGCGCGACGGCGAGATCTTCGACCGGCCACCGCAAACCGTCGAACGCTACCTCGTAAACAAGATCACATCGTCCCTCGTCGTCTGGCGTTTCAATCACAAGGTGCGCACCATGTCGCCCGGCAGGACGCTCCGGATCGAGACGCTCGCGCCCGCGGTTGTGCATTGGAGCGTCGATGGCTGGAGGACGGTTCACGACACTCCGACCCGGGACACGAGGCTGGGGGTGCATGTGGCGGACTTCGACACGGTTCACCTGCGTGAGGGCGACCGAGTGGACCTAACCTTCTACTGGCCTGAAGCGGACCGATGGGAGGGAACCGACTTTCTGGTCTGCGTCGAGTGAACCACACTAACGTCCTGGACTCGTAGGCGGTGGACGGGCACGGCTTCCCGGCTGAGATCATCGAGATCAAGCGCGCTTTCAGATTGTCGCCCTGCGTTTCAAAAAGAAAGCTTCGACGTCGCGGCGCCTCGCTCCGAAGACGCGACCGCTTCTGCAAGTTATTCCAACGCTTAGATCTACGTGATCACGCCCCGGGGCGCCTGCTGGACCAGTGTTTGCCTCACCTAAGGGTATGCCCGAGACAACCACAGCTATCCAATCACGGGGCTCCCTCCTAAACCAGGCACCGGCAGCTCGACGTACTTCATCAACTGAGTATGCTCGGGAGGCGGCCCGATCCGCTCGAGAACAGCACCCGATCACGCCGCCCCAGACCCTCGAGCGCCGTCCTGTCACACAGACGCGACTGACGCCACGAATCTCGACGCTGCTGCTGCGAATCGAGAGTGAGTACCGTGAAATGCCTGGGCTCAAGCTCACAGAGGCTCAGGCACGCCGGTTGTGGGATCTCGACGGTGACACCTGCAGTCTCGTCCTGACGACACTAATGGAACAGCGGTTTCTGAAGTGCACGGCGAGCGGTACCTACATTCGTGCGACCGTCTAAACGGGGAGCCGTTTGAAGACACGGGTCGATGTGATGCTGAAACTGAAGCGCGCCTACGAGCGTGGAACTCAAGCCGACGGAACGCGGATCCTCGTCGAACGTTTGTGGCCTCGAGGCCTCTCCAAAAAGACTCTCCACGTTGACGCGTGGCTCAAGGACGTCGGTCCCAGCACCGAACTGCGACAGTGGTTCAGCCACGATCCAGAGAAGTGGCCGAGGTTTCGCGCTCGATACTTTCGGGAGCTTGATTCCAGGCCAGAGGCGTGGCGCCCTATTGTGACGGCCGCGCGTCGAGGCGCCGTCACGCTTGTCTACAGTTCACGCGACACGGAGCACAACAATGCGGTCGCGCTCAAGGACTACCTACGGCCGAAGATTCGCAGGGGGTCTCGATCGAGGTGATCAGTCTGTGTCCAGCGCACCGCGACGATTGAATCAGCAGCGTCCCGGACGATCTGATGCGATGGGGACGATGATTCTCCGACCGAGCCCGCCGTTCCGACTCGACCTCACTGTGTGGGCTCTGCGCCGTCGCGCGCGAAACGCGATCGACCGATGGGATGGTACGACCTACCGTCGCATTGTGGTGCTGGGACGTCGGCCGACTGAAGTGGCCGTGCGTCAGAAAGACCGGTCCACCGGGCCGCGCTTGATTGTCACTGTGACGCCGCCGTTTCGGACGCAGCTCGACAGGCAATATCTCCGCAGCACAATTGACCGTCTCCTCGGAGTGAGTGTCGATCTGGCCCGGTGGTACCGAGCGGCGGAACGAGATCCGCACCTGCGAACGCTCGCGCGCCGATTTCGTGGCCTGAAGCCGCCACGGTTTCCGACACTCTTCGAGACGCTCGTCAATGCCATCGCCTGTCAACAGTTGTCCCTCATCGTTGGTCTCGAGTTGCTCAATCGACTGGCGGTTGCGTGCGATGTGAAGCGCAGGACATCAGACGGCAATCAGCTCTACGCTTTTCCCGCTCCTCGCGATCTCGCACGTCTATCGCCAGGCGCATATCGCGCGATTGGCTTCAGCCGGCAGAAAGCGCGAGCGCTTCGGACACTGGCTCTGGGTGTCGAAGGCCGTGAAATCGATCTCGACCGGCTGACGAGCGTTGACGACGTCGAGGCGTCGGCGAAACTGCGCCAGTTGCGGGGCGTGGGGCGATGGACGGCCGAGTACGTGTTGCTGCGAGGACTTGGCCGGCTGCACGTGTTCCCGGGAGACGATGTCGGTGCGCAGAAGAGCCTGGCTCGGTGGCTGGGTCGGTCATCCCGGCTGGACTACGCCGCCGTCCAGGCTGCGGTGGAGGCATGGCACCCGTATGCCGGGCTCGTGTACTTCCACTTGCTGCTCGACGGCTTGTCTCGATCGGGCGATGTAAAAATTGCGGTTTGATTACGACGGCTGCCAATGTTCGGGCCGGCCGCCTTGAGAGGTCCATCATGTCAGACGCAGCGAATGGAGAGCCCCAGCATCGGCGGCCACACTCGAAGCCTGCCGCGGCACCTTATCTCGAGCTAGATCTCACAAGAGAACTCGAGCAACTCCACAGTGAACCCGAGTGGACGAGCGGCCACAACGCAAAGACTCTTGTGAAGTTCGACAACCTGCGAGTCGTGTTGACCGCGCTAAGGGCGCGCTCGCGCATTCCGCCCCATCAGACCGAGGGACGGATTTCAATCCACACGGTGCAAGGTCGCATTCAGGTGCGGGCAGAAGGACGCACGTTCAACCTGCCTACGGGAAGCCTCGTCGCATTGGACCAGGGGCTCCGGCATGACGTCGAGGCACTCGAAGATAGCGCATTTCTCCTGACTATTGCGTGGCCGCCGGAGCGTGAACGCACGCCGGCATGACATCTCGACTTGCGGGTCTTGCAGGCAGAGGACTCTGATGAACGGCCTTGAATCACACACCGGGGAACGCCATTCGTGGGCACTGCCTCGCACAGGTGTGAAGGTCGAGCGGCGCGACCCATGGGAGTTAGTAAGTCATGGCACGTTGGCCGGACTGATCGCGGGTGTCGGCCTTGGCTTCGTTGCGATCGTTGCCAGCACGGTGCTGCGCGGCGATCCGGAGTTGCCATTCGACTTTGCTACCGCCATCGTGATCGGACTAGAAGCCCTGGCCCCGACGTTTCCTTCCGCTGCGTCGTTGGCACTTGGAACCGTGATTCACCTATTGCTTTCTGTGCTCTTCGGACTGACATTCCTGACCGCGTTGGCATTGACATTCCAGCTGAGTGCGCGACCGCTGCTGTTGCTGCTGTACGGCGTGCTGTTCGCCTTTCTCGTATGGGAGGTGAACTTCCTGGCCGTGCTGCCTGCGATCGCCCCTGACTTGAGAGGGCGGGTCGACTTGGCAACCCACCTGTGGAATGGAGTCCTTTCCTACAGCCTGGTCTACGGCCCTCTCCTTGCCCTTTACGTAATCTTCGTCCGCCCAGGCACGCTAGATCGCTGGTGGTTGCCTGAGGGGGCCGATTCTGACGTGGCGCAGCCTGAGAATCTCTAATGGACCTTGGCTTTCCTTTGGGTATTCGCCTCACGCACGCGTTCAATCTGGTGTTCCTGACACTGCTGATCCGCAGCGGGATTGAGATTCTCGGCGGACATCCAATGTTGTACTTCAACGACCACTGCCGGCCCGGAAGCGAGTGGATCCGCTTCACGAGCAAGCGGATGTTCCGGAACGTGCGCTGGACCGCCGAGGACGAGAAGCAGCCGTACACGTCCTGGGTGGCACTACCGGGAAGAGACAACCTCGGCCTAGGACGATTCTGGCACTTCGTAGCTGTCATAGGCTGGCTGATGACTGGGGTCGTCTATGTCCTCCTGTTGTTCACGGGAGAGCAGTGGCGCCGCCTTGTTCCGACGTCGCCCGACGTCTTCAGCCATGCCTGGGTCGCTGCCGTCGCTTATCTGCGATTCGACCTACCACCGGCCGGCGACCCGTACAACGCTCTTCAGCAGCTCACCTACTTCGCGGTCGTGTTCGTGCTCGCGCCGCTGCAGATCACAACGGGCTTGGCGATGTCGCCCGCAATCGCCGGTCGATTCAGCTGGATTCCGAGGCTCTTCGGCGGCCGGCAGGCTGCCCGAAGCCTGCACTTCCTCGGCCTGATCGCGTTTGTCGCATTCGCGGTCCATCATGTCGCCCTGGTAATCGCTCATGGCCTTCTCGACGGGCTTGGAGCGATCGTCTTGGGAGTCGAGGCCCCGACAGCAGCGCAGCGAGCCGTGGCTGCTGCAATCGGCCTCGCGTTTCTGGCCGCACTGGTCGCGCTGCACGTATGGGCGACCCGACGCTCGCTGCAGGACCCTCGCGCCGTACAAGATGCTCTGCAACGCATCGTCGACCCAGTGCAAGCGCGGCTACTCCAGCCGCTGACGTCGCGACAGCGCTACCGATCTCAGGACATCACGCCGGACCCGCGACCCAACGGGCGGCCACCGCGCAATCAGACATACGTCGAGCTCTTGGAACGCGGATTTATTGACTGGCGGTTCGAGATCGGTGGCCTGGTTGAGAATCCTCTCTCGCTCACCCTCGCTGAGCTGCGAAGCCTGGCGCCCGAGCATCAGATCACCCAGCACAAGTGCATCCAGGGCTGGAGCTACACAGCGGCCTGGGAGGGCGTGCCGTTGCGGGTGCTCCTCGAGCGTTGCCGCCCAGACTCACGCGCTCGCTACATTCTCTTTCGCACCTTCGATGAGAAGTGGGAGGAGCCGGGCCACGGGGAGTACTACAGCGTCATCGACCTCGAGCTTGCCGGTGCACCGCAAACGCTGCTCGCGTATGAGATGAACGGCGTACCGCTACCCTCTGCCTACGGTGCGCCTCTGAGGCTGCGCCTGGAAAATCAACTTGGGTACAAGATGGTGAAATGGATCCGGTCGATGGAGCTCATCGCCCGTTATGACGACATCGGCGCGGGCTACGGGGGGTGGCGTGCTGACCGGTTGCACTACAGCCGCATCGCTCCCATCTGATGTTGTGTCGCCGAGCAGTTCTCAATGGATAAACGATATGCCTAGAACCTATCTATCGGATTCTGGTAAAGCGAACAGGGTCCTTCAAGACAACCTCGACCGAAATGAACCCCGTATTCTGGCCAGCTATGCGCTAATCGGGGCCATTCTGCTGCTCGGCGGAGTCGGCTACGCGCTCGACTGGTGGGCGGCCACATCCCCATGGTTCTTGCTGGTTGGCCTGGCGGCGGGGATCCTGTTCGGGTTCTACAATCTTCTCGGAAGCCTGCGGAAGCGCCGTTGATCTTCCTCGTTCAGCTGCGTCCGAGCCCCGAGAATCGCCTGAGGTGGAGCGGAACAATGCCAATTCAGATCGGACAGCCTCCGGGTCACGACTTCGACGAACCCCTTGGGTTGTTGAGCGACTGCCATCGACGGATCGAGCACTTCCTTCACGTTCTGGTTGTCGTCGACAACGAGGCTGCTGGCGGTCCGCTGACGCCGGGCCACCGTAGAGCGCTCGAAGCGTCGCTGAGATATTTCGCCGTCGCAGCGCCGAAGCATACGGCCGATGAAGAGGAAAGCTTGTTCCCTCGACTGCGGGACAGTCCCGACCCGGCCGCGGCGGCGGCAATGATGCTGGTGGATCGCTTGGAGCACGAACACGATGAGGCCGACGGCCATCATGCGGCGGTCGCTGTGCTGGTGCGGCGTTGGCTCGCGGAGGACCATCTGTCGCTTGCCGAGGCCAGAAAGTTGCGCGAGCGCCTGGCCCAGCTGCAGCAACTGTATCAACGCCACATCACGGTCGAGGATAAGGAGCTGTTCCCTGCGGCGGCACGAGTGCTCGACACGGCGCAACTGCGCCAGATCGGTCGTGAGATGGCAGCGCGGCGACAGATTCGTTCCGATATCTCACTGGACTGAGAAGGTGCAAACGGCGGTTCAGGGCGACCTACGCAAGCATCGCTTCACTCTCCTCCGCGAGCTCGTACCTCGACGTGATCGCGCCCACGACGAGTGATAGCGCGTTCGCCGATTTCGATTGAACATACGTTCGTTCGTGATCTCTCAGCTCGCGCGCGAGCGAGTGGTCTCCGAAGACGTCGGATATCCAGCGTGAGAAGTCACCCCGGCGGAAGTATCCGTCGGCATCTCCCAATTCAAGGTTCTCCAGCACGCCGACGAATTCCCGCAGCGTGTGCGCCCGCACTACCGTCGCTCTGCGAGTCCCGCGGAATACGAACGCACGGTCGTCAGAAACGGGGACGTCGACATATTTCTGGCGATGGCGGACGTGCGGCGTCAGACGCTCGCCGATCGTGAACGGCAACAGCTCGGAGCCTGCCTCGACGGTGACGGGCAAAGCCACGGCCTGGTCAAGACGAAGGTCCGGCAGCAATGCCCAGGAAGAGTCGCCCACGTGCTGACACGCCCGGCAGTGCTTCCGAAGTGAATCGATCTCGTTTCGGTTCGACTCCCTCGTGACCAGGATCACTTCTGTTGCAGCGACAAGCGCCAGGGGCAACTGGGATGGCCAGTAGGTCACGACAATGTAGCCGTTGAAGTCGAGATCGAGCAGACGCTGGTTCACGGCATCACGCAGGAAGTAGTGTCCTTCGTCCACGACGATCCGGTGTGGCGTACCCATGTGCCTACGCATGACGTTCAGCGCAGGCAGGATCGATCGGATGTACTCGAACTTTGCCTGGTGTTCGATGCAGGAAAGGTCGATGACCACGCTGCGGTCCGGGTAACGCAGCGCGTGGAGCAGCGCGCGCGGGGTGGGCGGGCCGTCTTCTCCTCCGAGCACTCTGACGCCAGGAAGTGCGTCGAGCGTCTTGTAGTCCCCCTCTGGGTCGATGACACACAGACTATACCCGTGGAGGATTAGCCGCTCGCAAAGCAGGCCGGCCAGCCAGGACTTGCCGGAGTTC